>CAZZFC010000145.1:0-3406 GCA_964653325.1 uncultured Candidatus Saccharibacteria bacterium
AAAAAGGATGGAACGCGAAATTACCGCCAACGAAATCGGTAAATATCAAAAATACGAAATCCACGGACTCCACTTTACAGGGAATACCCATGCCGCTAAATTAATTTTAAGACTTAGGGATTTGAATCACGCATATGGAGCAAAGTTAGTACTTGAAAATATCAACCTAGAACTTCGGGGTAACGAACGCGTATGGTTATCGGGAATTAATGGAGCCGGTAAAACTACGCTGCTGCAAATTATTACGCAACATTTAATCCCCACATCTGGCGAAATTAAACTTGGGGAAAATATGAATATTGGCTATTTTCGCCAAAACCAGCAACATTTACCGATGCAGAGAAAAGTTGAGGAATATCTGCTTGACACTGCCGGAATCTCCCACTCGAAAGCCATTTCGTTTTTAGGCAAACTTTCATTTACCAAAGATTATTTGAATCGCAAACTTGGTAACTTAAGTCCCGGTGAACGGGCTCGATTGTCACTTGGACTATTTACCAATCAATCATTTAACTTTTTAATTCTAGACGAACCAGCTAATCACCTCGATATCGTAACCAAAGAAATCATTGAAAAAGAACTTCATCAGTTTTCTGGAGCGTTGCTTTTAGTTTCACATGACCGATATTTTGTGGAACAAGTGGGTGTGAATCGAGTTTTGAAATTAGACAATGGGATATTATCCTAAAGTTCCTTGTCATTCCGAATGGATATGATCTGTCCGCCGACAAGGTGGAGGAATCCCTTTTGTCTTAGAACAAGAATCAGTCCAAAGCGATTTCTCCTCACTCTGTTCGTCGAAATGACATATAACAACATATCTCTGATCTAGTATAATTACACATATGAAACTATTAAAAATCATTCAACACCCACATAAAACATTACGAAAAAAGGCAGAAGCTGTAAGTATGGATACTTTAAAATCTAAACAGTTCCAGGAGTTTTTAGATAATTTAATGGCAACCCTAGTAGACAAAAGCCCATTCGCAGCTGGACTCTCAGCTAATCAAGTAAATAAACTACATCGTGTATTTGTAGTAAATATGGAATTTGAAGACGGGATTGAGATGAAGCAGTTTTTAATTAATCCTGAGATTATCGAAACCTCCAAGGAAATGGATGTTGATTGGGAAGGCTGCCTTAGTTTTAATGGTCCGGAAGATACCCCTGATCAATGGGGAAAAGTCAAAAGAAGTAATAACATCAAGGTTAAATGTTTGGACCGCGATGGTAACACCCTCACATTTACCGCAAAAGATTTTTATGCACGATTAATTTTGCATGAGATTGATCATTTAAATGGCGTGCTATTTATCGATAAATTAGCAAGCAAACTCCTCAATACGGAGGAGCTCGAAGAGATCTTGGGTGGTGAAGAGAATCGCAGCATCGCGGGTTAAATATGGATATTTCAACTATTAAAAATCAGTTTCCCTTACTTTTACAAAATCCCAATTTAATTTACTTAGATAATGCGGCCACTACTCATAAACCGCAAAATGTTTTATCAGCGATGGATCAGTATTATAAAGTCCATAATGCCAACGTGGGCCGTGGCAATCATGATTTAGTGAAGTTAAGTACGCAGGATTACGAAAATGCGCGAACAAAAGTTGCCCAATACCTACACGCGTTTAACAGTGATGAAATTATTTTTACTCAAGGAACAACAGATTCGCTGAATAAAATTTCGCAGATGTTGGTAGACCGAATTAATCCCGACGATATTATAGCGATCAGTATCTCGGATCATCACAGTAATTTCTTACCTTGGCAACAAATTACCAAAAACAAAGATGCTTCGCTTGTCACCATTGGGGTTACAAGCAATTTCGAGCTAGATCTTGATACATTCTTTGCTAAACACCCAATGGAAAAAGTCAAAGTCGCCGCAATTCCTGCCATTTCAAACGTAATTGGGAAAGTGAATCACATTCAACAAATCATCGAAAGGATTAAAAAGGAAAACCCTGATACATTAGTAATTGTGGATGCGGCTCAAGCAATTGGTCATGAATATTTAAATGTGAAACGGATTGATTGTGACGCCCTGGCATTCTCTGCTCATAAGATGTATGGCCCCCAAGGGATTGGGGTTTTATACGTAAAACACGAATTACTAGCGACTTTGTCGCCAGTTGTCCTTGGCGGTGGCATGGTCGAATCAGTTACAATCGATAATTACAAGCCGACCACAATTCCCCAACGCTTTGAAGCCGGTACGCCCAATGTGGCTGGAACAGTAGGTTTACAAACCGCGATTGAATTTATGCAGTCAATTGGAATCGCAGAAATAAAAAAACATGAACAGGAATTAGTTAAGTATCTAGTTGAGAAATTACAGGCAACAATTACAAGTGGATTACATATTTATACCGATACAAATAAACTCCAAAACCAGTCTGGAATTATTAGCTTTTCCATTGATGGAATTGACAGTATCGATATCGCTAACTTTTTAAATGATGATGGCATTTGTGTGCGGAGTGGTGAACAATGCGCCTATCCTTTGCATGAACAAGTGATTAAAACTTCTACTGTTCGTATTAGTTTCGCGATTTATAATACCAAAGAAGAAATTGATCAGATGATTGAATCCCTCTCAAAAGCTATCAAAATGTTGAAATAATTTAATGTGCCGTCGGAATTGTCCGACGGCACATTAGGACTCCCATCGAAGTTGCTTCTATTGTGGTACCATGATGCGGTTATGGTAGGCGCGGTCAAACGTATAGTACACTGCCGTCCCGCCGCCCCCACATGTCTTGCATGCCGCTTCTTGCGCCTTTTGGTTGAGCTTTTCGAAAGTTACGCTCGCGGCCGGAATCGTGGCACCGACTACAGTACTACCTTCTCTCTCTTGATACTGAACTCCTAGATCAGATGGATCTAAGATGAGTTTCATCGCTACCGCTCCTTTTACGCGCGATTGAGGCCGTATTTCGCCGGCTCGGCGACGAGTTCAGCGAGATCCGTCAGAATCTCGTGAAGCCAGGTGGGGTTTCCCCACCAGGTAACATGGCCAAGCACACGGCCATTACGGTGGCAGATGTCAATGCCCTGGGTTATACCGTCTTCAACCAACTCAACCAACTTGACCCCATAAGCCTGGCAAGTCTCCAGGACAGTCAGATGCTCCACATCCACCACCCACCGATCCCTTATTGGCTGTTTCGCGCTGGTGGTGAATGGGACATAGTCCAGAACGTTTACCTTCTTGATAAGCGCCATCTTCATTCTCGTTTGCGGTTTGTAGGTACAGCACAATTTGATGTCTGTGCGTTATTATCGCATAATAAACTGGGAAAATCAATGCTATAGGCTTCAGGGTAAATATCACATTAACTGTAGTACGTTCTATGTGGAAGTGATCCAGTACGACAAAGATTAGCCGGTGGATGAA
>CAZZFC010000146.1:0-3386 GCA_964653325.1 uncultured Candidatus Saccharibacteria bacterium
ACGAAATCCAGCTTCATTTTATCGAGTTCCATTTCTTCCGTGATGTCGTGAAGCGTGATAATCGGTCCGAAATTAACACTTTCGCTTTCGGCGATTTTTCCGCAAACTACAGTAACATAACGATGATGGTTATTTTTTGTAAATAAACTTAAATTGTTTTTTTGATAAATAATTCCTTCATAAGTATTGTGTTGAATTGGGCAGTAAATTCCAGCATCGATTCGGCTGCCATATTCATCAAAGATCCGAATCACACTATCAACGTGAGCATTGATTGCTTCACCTATAGAGAAACCGGTAAGTTCCTCCGCGGCATGGTTGATGATAATTACCCGGCGGTTTAAATCAACCGCAATAACCGCATCGGTAATTCCTTGCAACACAATTTCAAGCTTGTTTCTTTCGGATAGCGTGTTGGCTTGATTTTGGCGAAGCTCTTGGTCTCTTTTGGTGAGTAGATCAATTTTTTCGGATAACTGATTAACCATGGTATTAAAGGTTTTCGCCAATGTGCCAATTTCATCGTCACTTTGGATGGCGGCACGTTTGCTGTAATTGCCTTTAACCAGTTCAAGGGCAGTTTGGTTTAAGTTGCGAATTGGTTTGGCGATATTGTTACTCAGTGTAATTGCAAGGATTAAAAGTGCGATCGTTGAAATAATAATCGCGGCGAAATAGGTTGCCATGATTGAATATAATTCACTAAAGGCTTGGGTTTTAGGTTCCTCAATAATTACAATCCAATTAATTCCGGGAATTTTTACGCCATTTGCAAACACGCTAATATTTGCCTCGTTGGTATATTCATAATTAACTCGGATTTCGTCAGCGCTTTTAGTTAATAGGTCCCGGACAATTTCGCGATTTTTAAGGAAAGGCGAAAGGGTGGTAAACCGAGGGTGCATTAAAAGTCGCCCCTCTTCATCCACCACGTATGCAACCCCTTGTTCTCCGAGACGAATTTCGGTAAGTAAATCCCAGAGTCGAGTTAGACTAACTTGAGCTTTAATTGTTCCAACAATCTTACGATCTAGGGTGATTGGGTAATAAATATCAATCCGTGGACTTTGGTCTGCTTGGGAAGAATATACTTTTGAAATACTCACAAGTCCATTTAAGGCTTTTTCGTAGTATTCATTTGTAATAATATAATTAAGCAAAGTTGGATCGATCTCCTTTTCAGTTCGGGTATAGCGAATTAATTCTTTATCGTTTGGATTGATTATGGATAAAGCCTGAATAGTGGGATTTTGATTCATCGTAAAACCGATCACTTTCCGTAATTGATCAAACGAAGTTCCGCCACCGGTATATTCTTTAGCAATGGCGAGTAAACTAAAGTTAATTTGCGTAAACATGGTTTGGATTTGGCTGGACGCGTTTCGGGCTTTTTCTAAATGGATCTCATAAATTTGTGCTCGGCTAACCCGATATAGGCCATAATCAGAAAAAAGTCGGGCAATAAATGAAAGCAATAGAATCAGGCTAAACCCAAGGATTAATTTGGTTCGAATGGTAAATCTCATGACTATTCAAGCCACTTTTGTTGTAAATACTGTAAATAGCCCTGTTGTCTAAGTAAATTCAGGGCTTCATTAATCTTTGCGACTAAATCGGGTGCGCCTTTTTTAATGACGACACCATAGTTTTCTTCGGTGAATGGGTCACTACTGATTTTAAGTGTTGGATTATCATTAATCAGTCCCTTGGCACCAGGAAGATCCGAAAAAATCGCATCAATTTCGCCAGCGACTAGCGCAGTAGCGGCAACATTGTAATCAGCGTAGCGAACGACTAAATCGTCGGTGGTATATTTGAGTGCCTCGGTTTCGTTGGTGGTGCCAGCTTGAACCCCGATTTTTTTGCCGGCAAGATTTACGGTTGAGCTAATTGAGTCATCCGTCCTTTGAGTAATGATTACCTGTCCGGCAGAGATATAAGAGGTTGAGAAGTCATAGATGAGTTTACGTTCGTCGGTAATGGTGACCGAAGAAATGACTAAATCAACTTCGTCGGTTAATAATTTACCAAATAAATCGTCCCACGGGTAACTGATAACGGTTGCTTTAATCCCAATAGTTTCGGCAATTTTATTGGCTAACTCAACATCATATCCAGCGAGATTGCCATTTTCATCGAAAAATTCCATTGGTAAAAATGTTCCGTCGGTTCCAACGACAATTGTTCCTTTGTCGATAATCCGTTGAACGTTCGGTCCTTCAGGGGTTTTTTCGTTAATCTTTTGAGAGAGTACCGTCATTGTAGCAAGGACAATAACCACAATACCTAGACTAATTGCAACGACAGTGAGCCATAAAGTTGATTTCGCAACTTGAGGTTTTTGGACCGACGCGGTTTGTGGTGTTGTAGATGACTCCGGGGTTTGGATAGTTTGTGGATCCATATAATTATCATACCCAGATTAAGTAGTAAAATGCAAGCGAAAAAGAGTATATATTAAGACAATCAAATTTTAATTTGATTGAGTAGCTTTTATCCTGCGGCGGCGAATCTAAAACTCAATCAATCCCGCAATAAGATGTAGTCTGTAACAGAGGAAAATGTTTAACCATTATAATCAGAATCTTTTTGATTGTATTTTTACCGAATCCAGTAAATGACCCGTATCTTAATACAAGAGTTACGGTTTGGTACAGTTATTCAAGTTAAAATTAATATATATAGGTATAATCAAAATATGTTGAAAGGACTTCCGGTTATCGGTGGAATTGTTTTTTTATTAGCAATAGCGAGTATATTTGGTTATTATTTTTTGTTTATTGTGCCATATACAGTTGAAGTACAAAATTATAATCAACAAAGGATTGAATATACAAATAAGATTAACTCGTGTTATGAGGTGGCAGGACTTACCCCAAAATGTGATAGCGAAACCACTAATTGTCAGCCCGATGATTATGGAGTAGTAGCCGGATGTGTAGATTTACCAAAGCCCGTCAAACCAGTTTTACCTTTGCAGGATTTTTTCTATTTAATCTTCAGTAAGGTTTTTGTTTTTACGCCAATCAAAATTTTCGACATGGATGGAGAGTGGGTTAAGTGAAGTATTGTATAAAGGATCTTAACGAGTTTTTGTAGAGGGTAGCATATCTGTTGTGTACTTCCTGGACTAAATATCCTATAATATGAGGCATCTCCTAGCAGAGAGCACATATACAATTTCATGAAAGGATGGTAATTCCTATGAGAAAAAGTCCGTTGTTCCGTCTCATGTCGTTGTTCGTCATCGCCGCTTTCCTCGTCGCGCCGGTTTGGACCTGTTCGAGGCCTACTCCGGCCAAGGCGCAGACGTCGACGACTGGGGAGTGGGTCGTCAAAGAACTGGGTTTGACGGGACACGCCGTCACCTTCCCCGATGGGGAATG
>CAZZFC010000147.1:0-3384 GCA_964653325.1 uncultured Candidatus Saccharibacteria bacterium
TAGTTAATGCACTGTATCCAAATAAATCACTCGGTAATAATAGGTGGTATTAGAAGACAATCCCGAAACAGTATGAATTGTTGCAGTTTTTGGTAGTGTCACAATGGATTTAATTGTTACCTGGCATGCGGCAGATAATCCCCAAGTTGGAGAATTCAGGGGATTAGCATAAGTGACACAGTCTTGGTTTGATCCAATAACTACAGCGACACCATTAATATTATCAACTGTTGCCCAAATATTTGCCGGAAAAGTTTGCGACCAATTCAAGGTTAACGTTGTTCCGGATACTGATGGAATTACCGTCACGTATTGACTAGCACTAGGTAAGAGTAAACAAACCGGTGTGGGAGTCGGTGTTGGTATAGGTGTATTCGTAGGGCGAGGAGTAGATGTGGGAGGTATTGGGGTATTGGTCAATGGAATAGGGGTGTTTGTTGGAAGACTTGTTGGTAATGGTGTTGCAGTAGGAGATACTGGAGTCGGACTTGGTGGGACTGGAGTATTGGTTGGAATAGGAGTGCTCGACGGTGTAGGCGTAGCGGTAGGACAGACACAAATATCAGCAGTCGTTGGAGAATCTGATGTTCGACAAGTTGAGTTTCGGCATTTAAAGTTGAAGCAGTAATCAGACAAACATTCATTCGCTCCAGTACAAACCGCATTACATTTACCAGGAACCGGAGTTGGGGTGGCAGTTGGTATAGGAGTGTTAGTTGGTATCGGTGTATTAGTAGGACAAAGACAATTTGCTCGGCACCAACTATAATCTGCGATATCAATTACTCCATCACGGTAAACATCCCAATGTCGGCAAGCATCTGTTGGTGGTATCTGACCAAAGCAACCTCCATTCTGTAAACTGTCGAGATCGGTTTGGTCGAAACAACCATTAGCATTAATATCGCAATCCGCACAAGTTGGTGGTGCAAGCGTGGGTGTTGGGGGAATTGGGGTTGGAGTGGGAGTTGGTGTATTGGTAGGAATTGGGGTGTTCGTTGCGCAGGGTAAAGTATAGGAATTTCCCCAGGAAGGGAGTGATTGATTCGTTAAAGCACTTCTTCCCCAAATTGTGTTATATGTGTTAGATGCGACCACCATCCAATCATCGTTTTTACAGAAACGAGATTCATGACCAACCGGGTAATAACCACAACCAACCGAGGTATCTCGGTAACAGACATCACTACAAGATGTTTCAACAGCGACTGGGTTCCCTGAATTATATATCGTGCATACAGACCCAGGTTTATAACGATAGTGTAATGTGCAACTATATGTTCCACAAGATCCTGCCGCGACGGTAGTTGAAAAATCATATCCAAAATTAAGCGAGCCAGATGTTGAAGATAAGCCAGGCCCGGATAACGAAAAATACAATCCAGTTGCCGGACTACCGGAAGAAACGCTTGGATGAAAATTCATGACCCGGGTGGCGCTATTATATGTAATTGTACAGGTTCCTAAGATGTCTGGATTAATTGTATTCGCTGGGCAGTTTTGAACTGCATGAACGCGAGAAGAACTTACAACGATTAATAGAACAAAGATAATGGTTGTAAATTTAATCCGATTATTGAACATAAATATTCCCTTCTAAATCCGTCCCGATTGAGTTCGTAATTTTGAATGTATATGTACCAATTGTTGGGAGAAGAGTTGCAAAAATCTGGCGAGGATTAATCGTTGTAGATTCAACCGTGACTGAATTTTGAGTAATAGTAAGGTTATATTCACCGGAAGGATCATCATTAATAAAGTATATTTCATGATTAGTGTCTTTTACGATCGATTTGGTAGAAATTGCACCATTATTTATATGGATTTCATATATTTGGATTGGAACAATTTGATCATCATCCGCAGAATAAAATTGGTCAACAATTGCATTTCCTGATGTTGGCAGCGGTGACATATAGGGAGTTATCGTAGCAAATGGAATTGGTGACGGGGTTGGTAATTGTTGGGTAGATAAGAACCATAAAACAACAGTCAATTCAAGCAAAATAAATATGACTAAAAATATCGGCAGTATTTTTTTCATAACTCTATATCTAAGAATAGCATGTATTTATACTTTATCAATCATTTATTTAGCATCGCCAAAATTCAGGTTTTGTTGAATGCACGGTATCCAAGTAAATGACCCGGTAATAATAAGTAGTATTCGCAGTTAAGTTAGTGAACGAATGAGTCGTTGCAGTTTTGGGTAAAGTCGCCACTGATTTAATTGTGGTTAAGCAAGTGGCGGATAATCCCCAAGGGCTAGATACGAGAGGATTAGCATAGGTCACACAATCTTGATTTGATCCAAGAACGACAGCGACACCATTAACATCGTCAACAGTGGCCCAAATATTAGCCGAAAAAGTTTGTGACCAATTCAAGGTTAACGTTGTTCCGGATACTGATGGAATTACCGTTACGTATTGACTGGTACCAGGTAAAAGTTAGACATACAGGAGTTGGGGTGACGGTTGGAACAGGTGTGTTTGGAGGAGGAATTGGTGTGGGTGGAACTGATAAGGGGTTAACTATCTTATAAATTATTAAATAAAAAACTCCACCAACAATAATTAAAACAAGCAACAAAGTTAAAAAATAAGTAACGGAATGTCGTGCTTCAGGTGCAGTACTTCTATGAATACTTGGAATAGTAACGTTCAGATATATTTATACAAGAGATCTATAGAAATGACAATATAAATATTCGGAAGTGTACTCCAATTATTAAATAATACTTTCACACAATTGATTTACTCAATTGGGGATCTGGACTTTAAAATACATGTTATAATCTAAATCGCATGAAAAAATCAATTCAACCGGCCTATTACAATCAAGTCTCAATTTCCTGTGCTTGTGGGGCAAAATTAGTTAGCGGTTCCGTTGTTCCCGGACCTTTATTTGTAGAAATTTGCAGTAATTGCCATCCATTCTATACAGGCGAGAAACGTTTAATTGATACCGAAGGACGAGTTGAAAAATTCGAGCGTATGACAACCCAAGCAGAGGCTTATCAAGCAACTAACCCCAAAAAGAAAAAATCCAAGCAAACCGAAGATGTTAAAGTCCGTAAGAGTTTACGGGATATGCTGCAAGCGGCTCAACAGTAAATTAATAAGTTGGTGTCATTCCGAAGGAACAAAGTGACGAGGAATCTCTTTTGTTTTACCACACCGTCATGCTGAAATATATTCAGCATCTAAACAACGGATCCTGAGATTAATTCGCGATGACTAGAAATGGCTTGTGGGTTATCATGATATTCGTCAAAAGGACGAATCTTTTTTTATCCGTGACGCGGAATAAGTTGTAATTTTAGGTGTAATATTTATTACTCTTCATTAATCTTTTTAAGGGTTTAATTTCCCGCCGCTTGCG
>CAZZFC010000148.1:0-1341 GCA_964653325.1 uncultured Candidatus Saccharibacteria bacterium
ATACATCAAAATTTACTTCAATGGCAATATGTTTGACATGGAGAAGGAAAATCCTGAAAATAATGATTATCTTAAGGGCGTTAAATATATTTATAAATATGTTCCCAATAAACTTGGCTCTAACTTTTTCTTTTTTGAGGCGTCAAACGGTTTAGGTAAAACCCGAAGCAATATTATTGATTCTCCAGACAATGGGCCTGTTTTATTTAAAAACGCTTTTGATAAAAACGAAATCGCTGTTGTTGATCTTGCCACTAAAACAAAAATTATGTCTTATGCTGTTAAAGATGAATGGGTGGGCGGTATCGCGCTAAGCGACGATGGTAAGTATCTAGCGGCCAAAACCCACAAAAAAGTTTACCTTTTCGATACTTCAAAACCAAATGAACCGGTTTGGATTTATGAGGAGACTAGCGAAAGACCGGGTGACGTAAAAGGAGGAGTGGATATTTCTGGCGACGGAACTCGGATAATTGCTTCAATCGGGGGAAGCGCCATTTATTTTAATAACCAAAGTAATCAGCCGCTTTGGATTTATAAAGGAAACGGAAACCAAGCTTACAATGTGGCTATATCAAAAGATGGCAAATACATAGCAATGGGAACCGCTGGTGCCGTGTCAAGCACTGCTCAAGGTTATAAATCATCGGAAAACACTAACCTCTTATTGTTTTGGAGCGAAAAAAGCGAAATTCCCTTGTGGCAGTATCATGCCGAGGGCAACGTTCATGATGTTTCCCTTTCTGATGACGGCAGCTTTGTTACTGGGGCTACCGGTTGTCCTGATAGAAGGTTTTATCTTTTTTCAAAAGACTCAAACACGCCAATTATTAGAAGTGGAATGCTGACCCGTGATTCACCGGTTCATCGGGCTAAAATTTCTGGCGATGGTCAATATGTTGCTGTAGGAAGCGAGTCTGATGATGGAGCAGTATTTCTTTTTTCCAAAACCTCTGATAAACCAATTTGGAAGTTTCCAATGCCAAATAGAAGTTCAGCTAGAGCGGTAAATTTTACTTCAGATGGAAATTATATCGGAGCAGCTACTTTTAAAGGCGATGCCTATATTTTCAATCGTAATTCGAGTACTCCAATTTCACACTGGAAGGTAGATGCTTCTCTTGGGGGAATTGATATTGCCGAAGACGGTAGTTTTATCGTCACAGGAGGAAACGATAATAAACTTCATATTTTTCAAAAAGGTTCATTGGAATCTTTCTCCATTAACTTTAATGAATATGTGCAAGAAGTAGATATCGCAGCCAATAATAAATATATTGCCGCGGGAACCGGTGGTTCAGTATATTTTTTTGAAGCAAGTGATGAAAATGCTTCAGTGGT
>CAZZFC010000148.1:1351-3301 GCA_964653325.1 uncultured Candidatus Saccharibacteria bacterium
CCGGTCGAAAATACAAATAACCAACCTGAAAATATAAGAACAAGTCTTGACTCCGAAGTTACTGTCCAAAAAACATTATGGCCAGGTATGTTGTTTGGCTTTGGATTTCTAGGTTCGTTATTGGTTTTGGCAGGATACACATTATTCTCGAATTATAATTTATCTGAAAAAATGAAGTCCGAAAGATTAAAGTTGATACTTGAAAAAATAACCGCAAATAATGTTCAAAGAAAAATGATTATATTAATTAGTTCAGTAGGTTTGATTTTCTTGATATTTACAATATTATTTGTTTTTATAAACTCCAAAAATAATGAGATTACCGACGATCCCAGAAATACAACTCAAGAAACTGTTGGTGAAAAAAACAACGGAGTTTTACAGGAAAATAGCGAAGTTCAAAAAACTGGATGTGGAAATGGTATGTGTGAGCCAGACTTTGGTGAAACAAAAGCAAACTGTCCACAAGATTGTTCGGGCGGAAATTAAACGACCTTGGGCAAAATTTTTATTTGTTTCAGCCTTTCTCTAACTTGCTCTGCCCAGATTGGGTTTTGAAATGACTTGGTTACACGGGACAAAACAGTGGTCAGAGCTAAACTAGGAACACGGAGTCAACTTTAAATTATTCACTTTAAAATATCAATATTTTTAAGATTAGCCACAACATATCCAAAGACATATTACAAATTACTGATCACAATTTTGTTATACTTCGATAATGAAAGACATAGATGCACAACGACTGATTGGCGGTAGAACCACATTAGAAGTTATTAGAATTGGGAACACAGTACACCGTCCTACAGGAGATCACTCTATGTTTGTTCATACCCTTTTGGAATTGTTAGAAAAAAAAGGATTCCCTTATTCTCCTTGCTTTTTGGGAGTTGATGAAAAAGGATGGGAGATCTTAACTTATATCGAAGGAACTGTCCCTCATGGAGAAGTAAAATGGATCGATACTGAGCTAATACAGCTCACAACGGTACTTAGAACTTTCCATGACGCAACTGCTGGTGAAGAAATATCTGGAAACGAAGGAGTTGTGTGCCACAATGACTTTGCCCCATGGAATATGGTGTTAATAAATAATACGTTTGCAGGAATTATAGATTTTGATGATGCTGCTCCTGGAAAAAGAGTCGATGATTTTGCTTATTTCCTTTGGACATTTCTTGAATTAGGAGAAGATGTATCCGCAGAAGAACAAGCAAGGAAGATAAAAATGCTCTCCGATGTTTATGGCCTTTTTGACGGAGCGTCTGTAATTGAGGCGATACTTGGGCAGCAAGAAAAAATACTAAATAAACGAAAAAGATTAGCCGAAATCAGTAAAATACAAGAAGATAGAGATTTCTCGGAAAAAAGAGTCGGGAAAATTAAATCCGAAATTGAATGGGTAAAGAAACACAGGCACTCTTTAGAGGAAGTTTTTAATTAAAAATCTTTAATATATCAATCAAAGTAATTAATAGTAGAAAATAAGAATCCGCTTTAATTCGGATCAAGCTTGATTTAATATATATCCCTGACCTTTAATATTTTCAATCGTAAATAATTTGGCGATTTTGGGTTTGATACGGGAGATTTGTTTGTAGATTGCCCATTGCGAAAATTCTTGTCCCTGTAATTCAAGTAAATCGCCAATATGGTCGATGCTAACGATTTCGCCTTTTTTTTCAAATAAATATGAAAGGATTGCCCTTTCAAGGGATGTTAATTGTGGAAATGTCACTTTAACGAAGGTTGATTGATACGTTTCAAAATAATGTTGTAATAAAGTTGAAGAAATACGGTTGTTTTCTAAAAGCCCAAGGGTATGTAAGATTTTTTTATCAAATTGTAATAATAGTTGCGTGCAATAATCTACTTGATAATTAATTGCCGGATTCATCAGGAATAAATCAAGATTATTTATTATGTTTCCTTTTTCCGAGATATCTTTGG
>CAZZFC010000149.1:0-3275 GCA_964653325.1 uncultured Candidatus Saccharibacteria bacterium
TAATCGGCGGTGACCCGCCATTTTGGAAATGGTGATTAAGCTGGTACCTTGTTGAATATGGTGAGCAATCCAAGTGTGGCGTAAATCATTTACTTTGGCGTGTTCTATTCCCGCATGTTCGTAATAACGATCAATACTCGCGCGAATATTGCGGACTAAAAGTGGGTTACCACTACGGGTAATGAAAAAGTGATTATCTTTAGTTTGTGGGCGTTCTTTTAAGTATTCATGTAAAGCATGAGAAGCGGCTTTATTTAAGGGAATTGTGCGTCCCAGGGTTGTACGAGATGCGGGAACTAGCAAAGTACCGGTTTCTCCATTATTCTCAATTTTGACTTGATCAAGATTAATTTCGGCGAGTTCACCAATTCGAATTCCGGTTTGCAGTAATAGTTCGATAATGGCATAAGTTCGAATATCTTCTCGAGCTGCATCCCGAAGTGCGCGATATTCGGTTTTACTTAAAATTCGGGGAGCAGGTGTCTCAAATTTAGGGTGAGAAATCATCGCGGAAGGATCTTCAACCACGAGGTTATTAAGCTTAAGAAATCGGAAAAAAGTTTTTATCGAATTTAACTTACGAGAGATGCTTTTCTGCGTATAGTTTTCATGCTCTAGGCCTTTCATAAACGTTCGGATATCATCCGTATTAATATGATGAACATGGGTTTTGTCACTGTTGCGTTTAATATCTTCCAGCATTTGCTGAATGTCTTTTTTGTACGCAACAATGGTAGATTGTGAGCGATCCTTCTCAGATAAGTGACTGACAAATCGCTTATGAGCTTCTTCAAACGGTATCATAGTAAAGCATAATAACACTATCCGATAGTCTTGTCAATGGCGGATACAAGGCTTAATTTGGTATTTTATCGGTAAGATTACCCACAAGTTTATATAAAAGTGAAATTTAACGACGGGAATCAGCTTTGATACAATGGGAACTATGTTTAAACACAAAACGATTCCCAAAATGATCGCCATCGTAATTGTTGTTGTAGTCGTATTAAATGTGGCTAATTCGTTAATCCAATCTTTTCAAATTAGTCGTAATTTAACTCGGGTTGAAGACGAAATTGTGGCGTTGCAAGAGGAGAAGGATCGCCTTGAGGTTGAGAAGGCATATAAAAACTCTCCGGAATTTATCGAACAAGAAGCCCGGGATAAGCTAAATCTCGTTAAACCTGGCGATACCCTAGTCGACTTTATTTCTAACTCAGATAATTCAAATCAAACCAAGACCAAAGTGATTATAAACCAACAGAATATCCCGTTTTTATGGCAAGATCTACTAATGGGACGTTTGAATTAAACTTATCTTTCTGGTAAGATAAGCACACTTATTCTTTTTCGCGGGTGGTAGGTCTAGTCGATCTTATCAGGCTCATAACCTGGTCAACTGGGTGCAATTCCCGGACCCGCAACCACCGGCTTTTCGGCTGGGTAGCTCAGTTGGCCAGAGCGGAGGACTCATAAGCCTCAGGTCGTGGGTTCGATCCCCACCCCAGCTACCAAGCATGATAAAATAATTGCCATGAAAGATACTTTCCCGAAACCGAAAAACAATTGGACCCGTTTGGTTTCTGTGTTCTTAACCTATTTGCTAATTACCGTACTTCTTGCATATGGTGTGAGTTTACTTTTTCCAAGTGTCGGAGAGGTATTAAATATAACCCCTCAAAAAGAAGTTCCTCTAAGTCAAGTGGTTGAATCAATTAAGTCCAGCGAAGTTGAACGAATTGTTGTCGAAGATAATATCCTCACGGTTTATTATAAAGATGGAACGCAGGCAAACTCCCAGAAAGAAGTCGGAGTATCAATTTATGAAATTTTAAACCAATCGGGAATTATTGATTTGGCTTCATATAATACCAAAATCGAAGTAAAAACCTCAGTATTAAATGGGTTTTGGGGTCAAGCTCTAAGTAGTCTTTTACCAATTGGAATTATGATTGTTTTCTTTTTAATTATCTTTAGGCAAGCTGGTAAAAACGCGGGTGGGGTGATGGATTTTAGTAAATCAACCGCCAAAGGACCAGCTAAGAATCAATCAAAAGTTAGCTTTAAAGATGCGGCTGGAGTTGATGAGGCAATTAAAGAACTAGAAGAAGTGGTAGATTTTTTACGTAATCCGGAAAAATATCGCAGATTAGGAGCAAGAATTCCAAAGGGAGTGCTTTTGGTTGGTCCAGCTGGAACTGGTAAAACGCTATTAGCCAAAGCCGTTGCCAATGAAGCCCAAGTACCTTTTTTCAGTATGGCTGGATCAGAGTTTATGGAAATGTTGGTTGGGGTAGGGGCATCTCGGGTAAGAGATTTGTTTAAACAAGCTAAGGAAAGTGCTCCATCATTAATTTTTATTGATGAAATTGAATCGATTGGTCGGCAACGCGGTCGTTCAATCATGACATCTCACGGTGAGCAGGAACAAACCTTAAATCAGATTCTAGTTGAAATGGATGGATTTAGTCCAAATGAAAACGTGATTGTTTTAGCGGCAACCAATCGACCGGATTTGCTCGATTCCGCCTTGGTTCGTCCGGGACGATTTGATCGACAAGTGGCGCTACAAATGCCTGATATTGAAGGGCGAGCGCAAATTATTTCAATTCATATAAAAAACAAACCTTTATCAGAGGATGTTGATGTGCATAAAATTGCGCAAATGACCGTTGGGTTTAGTGGTGCGGAGTTGGAAAACATGCTAAATGAAGCGGCAATTTTAGCGGCGGCAATCGGTAAAGATAAGGTAAGTTCCTTTGAGATTAAAGAATCAATTACCAAAGTACGACTTGGTCGGGAACGTCGGCACTTGCAATCAGATTTAGATAAAAAAATTACCGCATATCACGAGGCTGGACATGCAGTAGTTGCAAACAAACTTCCTGAAATGGATCCGGTGCAGCGGGTGAGTATCGTCAGTCGTGGTTTAGCGCTAGGATTTACCGAGATTAGTCCAGAAAGCGATCGATCCCATCAAACTAAAAGTTACTTACTGCATAAAATTTCTGCGCTTTTAGGTGGCCGGGCAGCCGAAGAGTTAATATTTAACGATCGAACCGTTGGGGCTGGGAGTGATTTAGAACAAGCCAGTACGATTGCTTACCGAATGGTGAATGCGTTTGGAATGAGTGAACTTGGTCCGGTGGCGTTTGTATATAAAGACAAATCGGATCAATTTGATAATCCATTTTCGGCTTCTCAATATTCTGAGCAGATGCTTTCTAAAATTGATCAGGAAATTCCTCTTATCTTACAACCGGTTACACCTCATA
>CAZZFC010000150.1:0-3231 GCA_964653325.1 uncultured Candidatus Saccharibacteria bacterium
AATCCGACGGTTGAGTTTGTTTCTTTCTTGATGTGAGATTGATATCAATTGTTGTATTGAGTGATAACAATATTTTAACCAAAATACATTATGAGGTAGTTGGAAACAACGCCATAATTCACTTTGTCTCCATTAAATTTAATTAACTTCCACAGCACTTCATGTGTTTGAAGTACTGTGGGTTTCTAGATTACTCTGTTGAGTAGTACCCATTCTCATTGGCAAGGTGAGAACGTCGATGACTGCATGAACAATCAAGATATCATGCATATTGAACCTCACGGGTAATAACTGAGCCATTACTCAAGGTCGCCAGTAATACATCTACCCTGGCTTGTGTTGACTTTACCAATCCACCGTTATCTATCTGAATGAACCTAGGATTAAGGGAAGCATAAAGTTGAAGAATCCGTTCACGCTCTTCATGCTTAGATACAATATCCTGGTTATTTAGAGAGGGGTTTTTCTTGCGCATTCTCTCCATCCAGACAGGAAGTGAATTTATCGTCAATAAGATATCCAAATCTGATTGAGGTAAGTCGACTAACAAGCTGCGCCAGGTTGAATACGATTCTTGGTAAAGCCCGTTATCTCTGGCAAAATGATAGGCAAGTGTTGTCCAAATCCAACGATCAGCAACTACTGACCTACCATTACCCAAATGCTCGGTTATTTGTTGTCCAGCGAACCTTATGCTTTCGATGAAAAAGGCGAAACAGGTAGGAATATCATATCTGTTCAGTTGCCAACATTCAGTTGCGTAAGGCTCTGGTGGAGTTTTGTAATATATGCCTCCTAATGTTTGTGCAATATATTCAGCTAAAGTTGTTTTACCAACACCATCAATACCCTCTACAACAATAAGTTTTGCCCCCATTTGACCCTCCTTTTATTTCCAGGATCTGTTTTTAGTTGTTTATGTGCCTTTGATACTCAAAATCATTTTTCATCTTGTCATCAATTAGATTGATTAATATCTCTGTTTTGTTTTTGCCATACTTTTGACTGACCCACTCCAAATAATTGTTACGGGTGCTTTCGATTGCTAGATTCAACCGTACCTTCTTACCTTTCCGATGCATGTTGATGAATTTTTTTATTTGTTGAGGGATATCTTGCAGATTTTCATAAAAGAAAATTGTCAGTAAATCAGAGTGTACCTCTTTAAGTAAATCAAAAATTGGGCTTTTACTATCCACGTGGCACAGCAAAAGTACTGGTTTTTTCTTTAATAAAGCAAAAGTAATCTGGTTACTAACACTAAAGGCTTTGCTGGTTACTTCCGCGACAAGTACATCGGCCATCGTAATTGCTTCTAAAACTCTATGATAAAAATTTGGAATATTTTCAGGTTTATTATTTCCCGATTTGAGTGTTTTAACAACTTCAGGAAACCAATCCCGGGTGATTTTTACATCTTCTTCGGCGAGAGTTTTACGAACAGTATTATACGCATCATAATATTCCAACGACCTTGAGGATGATGCAGCAAAGAAAGCCTTCATATGTGTCCATTATACACACACCTACAAACTGCAAATACAATACAATTAGGAATATCGTCAGCTCTACTCCAACTAGCGTGTGTATGGTATACATATAGTAAACAATGGACAACAATGTCAATATATTGCTAATCGGGATTGGACCGCACGCGAGGCGGATTTATATACCTGCGATTAATAAATATAAAGCGAATAACGCACATCTAGTTGCAGGCGTTGAGTTAATAAAACAAAAAGAGTCATTGTTAGAGTATTTAAAGCAAAATAATCTAACATTTGCTGCTTACTTTATTGAAAGGTTTGATCCAAATGGAATCTTACCTAGTAATATAGAAAATCTTCTCAATCAAATTGTAACAAAACACCATGTTAATGCAGTAATTATCGCAACAGAACCGCTTGTACATAAGCATTATGCACAATGGGCATTAACACGTGGTTTGCACATTTTAATGGATAAACCAATTACAACTCACGATAACATAGTTAGCTCGATATCCAACGCGAAGCAACTCATTAGTGATTATAAAAAACTTTATCAACAATACTTACAGCTACAAAAGACTAAAGAAACAATTTTTTCGATTAATGTGCAAAGACGTTATCACCCTGGATTCATTAAAGTATTCGATTTAATTAAAGATGTAACCAAGAAATTTAATATTCCGGTTACATCAATCCAATCTCAACATGCAGATGGGCAGTGGCGATTACCGAATGAAATAATTACACAAACCTACCATCCTTATTACCAGGGTTATGGAAAATGTTCACATAGCGGGTATCACATTTTTGATGTGGTATATCAACTGTACAAATCAGGATATGTCGAGGGAAAGTTTGCTGACGAATTCGAAATTGTTAGCTCTTTTATCCAGCCTAACGGATTCATCAAACAAATTTGTAAAAACGATTATATTGATTACTTTGGAGAGGAGTACAAATTAATTAATAAATTAACCGACAAAGAGTTAAGTCCAATGTGTGAAAACTTTGGTGAGGTTGACGCAAGTTGTTTGCTTACTCTTAAAAAAGAAAAAGAGAATGTTGGAAATATTACGATTAACTTACTCCATAATAGTTTTGCACGTCGGACATGGGTTTTACCAGGTGAAGACCTATATAAAGGAAACGGGCGTGTAAAACATGAATTTCATAGTATTCAGCAAGGACCTTTCCAAAATATACAGATTCACAGTTATCAGTCAAAAGATAATCATAAATATAGCACTGATGAGGATTATGAGGTCGGCGGGAATAACCATTTTGATATATACGTATTTAGAAATGCGCAAATGTTTGGGAAAAAGCAAAAACCACTTGAAATAATACACCTGAACGAATTAGTGGATTATCAAGATCATAATGATAATTCATTAGTCCATGAAACTACAAAAGAACAAGTTGTCTTAGAGTTTATTAATTTCGTACAAGGTAAGGTTGCCAAAAACCGACTTAGGTCAAATATCGACTCACACCTGATTCCAGTTAGTATTATGTCCGCGGTATGTCAATCGCATATCAAAAGAAAGAATGGAGGGTCACCGATTGTTAGCTTCAGAAATGGGAAATAACACATTAACTGTACTAGCCAATGGATTGCATGATGGGGGATGTGAGTTTGTATCTTATTTTCCAGGTAGCGTAAGTCATATAGTAGCGGAAAGGTTAGGGGCTAAAAGGATTTCTCTGAATGAAAAAATTGCATTTGAAGAGGCTTACGGAG
>CAZZFC010000151.1:0-3218 GCA_964653325.1 uncultured Candidatus Saccharibacteria bacterium
GTTGAAAAAGATAAGGTGAATTAGTTGTGAAAAATGTTTGTTTCCAAATTGTAATATAATCATAAATTGAGTACGCTAATGGAATTCGGAAACAATCAAGCGAAGCTCGAATAATACTTATCTGGGCTTTCAATTTTCGCTGAGCGTTTTTGAAAAACAATTTAGCTGATCTTAGGCTCGTAGTGAAATGGCATCATATCGGTCTCCAAAACCGCTGTTCCCAGTTCGAATCTGGGCGAGCCTGCCAACTTATTTCTAAGTATCTTACATTTTTATTAAAAACTCGCTAATATTAAATTATGGAAGTTGGTAGTTTATTACCGCTAGATTTATTTACAATTGGCAATAAAGTCGTGGTTGTTGGTAAATTAACCAATGGCATATTGAAAAAAGGGATGCAAACTACAATCAATAACAAAATTGCCAAAGTCGAAGCGATTGAATTGTATCGCAAAATGGTAGATCAAATTTCTTTTGATGATCCACGAATTCAAAATGGCGGAATTGGCGTGATGTTATCCGGGATCACCAATTCGGATATTGATCCTTTAATCAAAGGTCAAACGGGCATAATTTTTCAAAGTGTTTAACATAAATAAAACTGGTTTTATTGGAATTGTCTTGATTATTCTTTTGGGTTTTTTAGGAATCGGTTTATTCCTAACCGGAATTCCTCAACAAATTGGCAAAACTTCACTAAACGAATTGTTGGTCATGGCAAGTCCTACTCCATATCAGTTTGATCGTATATATCATCCCGATGAATTAGTTCCAAATATAAATATTAGTCCGATTCCAACAATTAATTACAATCAAAATCTTTCTCCCCAAACCCCTTCGATAATAAGTATTCCTACTCAAACCTCAAAACCGATTATGACAGTTACACCTTCACCCGTTCAATCTAATCTATCTCATACTCCCCCTTCTAATTCGCAAATATATACTTCAACTCATTTTAATTTATACACTGATGCAGGATCTTTCATTGCCAATGAACAATTAAAATTTGCTGAAGCATTTCGGACTTATGTTTCGATTAACCTTTTTGAAATCCCAGAACAGAAAATTAATTTTTTCTACTTTAATAATCCTAATGAATTTTTAGCTTCAAAAATCTGCGCATCAACGTTTGGTTGTTATTATGACGATGACAAACTAGCAATTACGCACTCTCAATCAGGCTATGGAACTGTTACTCATGAACTCATGCATGCATTTATGCACCCTGTTTTCAATCAAGCACCACCTTGGTTTTGGGAAGGTTTATCCACTCTCGTTGAAAAAATATATGGTTATTATGGATCAGATGGATCGTTAACCGCTGTTGTTGGGTTCCAAAATCCTTGGCGGGTGGAAAGCTTTATAACGGATATTGTTGGATCTCGTAATTACCGACCCGAAATCGCACATATTCTTTATAAAAATTATCCATATCAAGATCTGATTGATTACTCACAAACAATTGATCGAATGCTGGCAATTTATTTGCATCAAAGAGGTTGGTTTACAAATTATATTCATGAAATTCAATATCGTTTTGATCCTAATTTAAGTGCTACTTTAGTTAAAGTCACCGAAAAATCTATGTCTGATTTGGAATCCGACTGGCAATCCTGGATTAATGAACTTGTCGCCTCTTATCAACAACCCGAATCTTACATTCAAAATATTCCCGTTAGTACCATCTATGCTAACAAAACAATGTTTGATCAATGGTGGAATAGTAATAAATATAATCTTGGTTTACCCGAAAACATTTTTAATTCAATTAATTAATGATCTTGAGTTTCTCCCTTCACTTAAAACCTTTTTCCCTTAATTTACAGCTAAGTTCGTAAGTTTATTCGGAATTGGTTATCCGGAGCTTTGCAAATTGAGGTTTATAAAATCGGATCATAATATCCGCGAATTGTTGTACTTGGTAATCCTTCCTTATAAGAATTAGCCAGCTTCTTTATTGTATTAATTGCCATTTCCAGATGTTTTTGTTTACTTTGCGCATAGAATTTTTGGGCCGTATGATTTTGCTTTAATTTACCATGTAAAGGTTTATCGCTCACACATAAAATAGTGGCAAAAGGTATTCGATACTTAAAACAATTCGTTGCCACAGTCGCGGATTCCATATCAACTGCCACCGCCCTACTTAAACTAAATCTTTTTAAATATTTATCGTAGTTTAATTCCCAGTTTCGATCGGCGGTAGTAATAAATATCGATCCTAAACGATAATTTAATTTTTGTTCTTCTAACTCACGCATAATCGTGCAGTTTACAATATGATGTGGGATGATCGGAACTTCAATTGGAATAATCGCGTCCAAGACCAAATCATCCCTGACAAATCCAGTCGCAATCACATAATCTCCTATTTCCTGATGATTCCGTAAACCACCACAATGACCGATCATAATGATTGCATCGGGCTTTAACACGGCTAAATGATCAGTTATCGTTTTCGCATTAGAAGGACCAACTCCAATATTTATAATACTAATCCCATCGGTAGCTGATAACTGACAATGCTGTGATGGCATTTGAGCATCAGTTCGCCCGATAATCACATTACCCTTAAAATACTGCGCAAATAAATCTAGGTGCATCTGATAATTAGTTAAAATTATATAATTTTTAAAAACTTCTGCCTTTACACCACAATAATGTTCTAATCTATTTACGGAAAACTCGGTTCTTTCGGGCGAGAATAGAAATAACTTTTTGTTTAATAAATTAAAATTCAAATCATCAATTTTATTTATAATTTGAGGATCTAAATAACTAACCACCGGTCGAGATTTTTTTATAGAAATTACTGCTCCTTTTGCAGTTAGTCCGTCTAATTCTCGCAGTAAGTAATTTTTTAATATCTTGGGATGAGCTAAATCACCAGAATATACTGGATTATTTTTAGACCAATATCTTTTAACCGTTAACGAGGGATAATAACCTTTTGCATATATTGTGCAAGCTTTTCTAAATACATTTTGAACCAATTTTCCCATTTGTCACTGAACATACTACGGGCCGCATGCGTAGTCAATATGTAACAACCAAGTGGCAGGAATTGTCAAAATCGTGCGT
This sequence comes from uncultured Candidatus Saccharibacteria bacterium, assembly GCA_964653325.1. Classification (GTDB taxonomy): domain Bacteria; phylum Patescibacteriota; class 4484-211; order 4484-211; genus CAZZFC01. Next base: position 3,085 of record CAZZFC010000151.1, read on the forward strand.
ATTCCTGCATGTATAAAAAGGTCACGCTTTTTTGGGTAATTTCATTTTTGATATCGAGCCCGATTTTTGTGGCGAGTCGCCGTAACCTTGGTAACTCCACTTCCCGATCTTTACTACTCATCAGCTCAATCTCC
>CAZZFC010000152.1:0-3195 GCA_964653325.1 uncultured Candidatus Saccharibacteria bacterium
ACTACGGGTTTATAATTCGTTGATAAACAAATGAATTTACCCAAAATAATCGATAATTTTTGGCTGAAGTATTCCCTTGCACCTTTTTATCTTTTACTTGTTACCCTAGTGATACCATTGAATTTCTATTTGACGAATGTTAACGAAGCATATTTTACAGTTACCTTTGCTTCATTATTACTAACAGCATTATATATGTGTGTGATTTATCTTATATTGAGAATCATCTTTCGAAATGATCATAAAAGTACCTTAATGAGTTTTATCGTAATATTGATCACTTTTAGCCATGGACATTTCAAAAATATAATCGGTGATTTTACGATTCTAATTGGATCGCTTCATTTTGGTGTCGATAAAATGTTATTTACCATTTGGGGTCTAATTTTAGTTGGAAGTTTTGTATTCCTTTTAGTAACAAAAAGTAAATTAATTTTTGTTACTAAGTTATTAAATGTTGTTATTGGGGCAGTGGTACTGATTAATATTTATAATTTATTAATTGCGGCTCAACAAGGGAGAGTAAGTATTAATGAGACCCAATTAATTAATCATTCGGATGAAATAATACTAAATAATGACAATCAAGAATTACCGGATATTTATCACTTGGTCTTTGACAAATATGCTTCCAATCATGTTCTTATTGATCAATATAGCTTTGATAATAGCGATATAATTAATTATCTAGAAAACCAAAATTTTTACGTTGCTTCCGACAGTAAAGCTAATTATCCGCATACGCTATATTCATTATCGACCGAACTAAATATGAATTATGCTGATGAGTTAGCTAAAGACCTTAATACAGACCCAACTGAGGTTAATGGAGAACTAAATATAATATTTCCTAAGTTTCGGGATCATTTAGTCGGTCAGCTTTTGACGCAAGCGGGGTATTCTTATTATCACATCGGTAATTGGTTTTATCCTACCCAAACGAGTAATAATGCAACTGAGAATTTTATATTTAATAGTACGAAATTAAATTTTAATGAATATACGAACAAATTTCTCCAAACAACAATGTTGGAACCAATTTTAAGTAAATATTTTATATTGAGCGAGTATGATCAACAGTACGAAGCATTGGTTTATGGTTTAGATGAACTTGAATCAGTTATTAATTCAAAAGCCAGTCCGAAGTTTGTATTTGCTCATTATTTATTACCACATGCACCTTATGTCTATGATAAAAAATGTGAGCGAATCAGTTCGTATATAAAAGGGTATGTATATTATTTGGATGCAATCCAATGTGCTAATCTCAAAATTCAGGAAGTAGTTGATTTAATTATGGCAAAATCCGATCGGAAAGCAATAATAATTATTCAATCGGATGAAGGACCCAATGCCACGAGACAAGAAATGCCGGGTGATGATTATACTTTTAAGGGTGTTACTGAAGATACAATCCGTAAACGTACTGAAATTCAATATGCAATGTATTTACCCGACCAAGATTATACAAAACTATATCAGACTATCACCCCTGTTAATACATATCGAATCATCCTTAATAAAGTCTTAAACTTAAATTATCCTTTACTTGAAGATCAAACCTTGATTACGGATAAGACAAATGATATGTTTGAATTTAATTTTATTAAAGTTGATCCAAGTGTATATCAAGATAAATAACCAAAACTAACGGCGTTTCATTAAATATAAAATACGTTTTGAATCGGTAATTGGTTGAGTTTCCATGATTTCATATCTGTTTAAAAATGATTCCTCAAAATGCGGTTGATCATATTCGGAAAAGATATCCTCACGGGATTGTAGTAATATTTGAACTTTACTATCTTCTTTCGGTACAAATTCGATAATCAAATATGGTGCAATTTGGCTAAAGACTTCGGTAATATTCGAAAATGGGAGATTATTACTTATTGCTAAGTGATGGATTAAGGCCAGTGCCATAACTAAATCAACATTAGTAATACGTTCAAATAATGATTTTCTTTCATTATTGTTCCATCCAATTGCCGGAGTGGGTTTGGAAAAATCACTTAAAATTGGAATAATATTTGTAATATTTTTAGCTTTAATCTCATCATAACTTTGATTAATGGCATTTGGATCAATGTCAGAATTGATAATGTATTCTACCGAATTACTTTGATTATTAGAAAATTCTCCATTATTTCCACCGATATCCCAAATAATTCTAGGTGATACTTTTATTATCATTTCTTTAATAATCGAATGTTTGCTTTTAATTGCTAATTCAGAGTAGTTTGTATTGTTGTAATATTTTCCCCACTCAGTTTTTTGTTTGGGAATTTTAAGTGAACTTATAATTGAAATCAGACTTTGGAGGATTCCTTGAGAGTTCGTAGATGACATAGAAACATTTTTATTTTGTAATGGTTTGTTTGCATAATAATTCTGACTTTTAGCATGTAAGTGAATATTAATTAGAGTATTTAAATTTAAATATGTTCGTACTGGTAGTAGTTTAGATGTCAAATCAAGGGGAATTCCATCAAGGTAAATTCGCAGTAAACTATTTAATCGTAAATCTACATAACGCATTAATAAAAGTGGCGCTAGAAAATGTTGACAAAATTGACGATACGCGACCCATGGCTTATCGTTTTTTATTTCAAATGAGGTAGTATCGATAAATATCATCTTTCCTTGATAAAACTGGATGTTATAAACGCTCGCATCTTTTAATGACATACCATATTCTTGGGCGATTTGTTGTATTTTTAGTGTTATTAATGCAGCATCTTTTAATTGATTAAAAGACCACTCATATGCGTATGTGATAAACGGAATAATTTCCGGTTTTATTGTTTTATATACAAGTTCTGTTTGGAAATTGGTTTCAGATATTTCAGTATGTGGAATTAACAATTGTTCATCAACTAATTTTTGATATAAACCAGAATTCATTAAAAGATCATAATTTGGGGCATAACTAAGATTTATTTGGCGGTAGATTTCACCATTGTGATAATAAATAAAACTACTTGGATCCCGAAAGGAAGATGATTCTTTATTTGGTCGAGTCATTAGGTTTTTGGGAAGACTTAAATCGCTTAACCAAAGATTGAATTATTGCCATGATTTTAAGCCAGTAGGTTTTCAAAATAAATAATCCACCAACTAACGCACCAAATAGAATTTGTATGATACACAAGTTTCGCACATGATAATAATTTAGAGTAAGATTAATTAGAGACA
>CAZZFC010000153.1:0-3178 GCA_964653325.1 uncultured Candidatus Saccharibacteria bacterium
CTTTTAAACTAAGTATCAATGAAAAAAAATGGGACGGAATAATAATAAATTTAGGAAATATCTCCGACATATCTACCGAATATAAGAATTTTTTCATAAAACAAAAATCGCTCTCTAAATTGCCAGTGATTTCGTCTTATTACCAGGATCTAATAAATGTATTACCAATTACAAAAAAGATAATTGATAATACAGACCAACTATTAGTCGATTTAACTCCATTTAAAGCTGTTTTTGGATTTACGGATGGAATTGATGTTGGGAATGGTCAACAATTAAATAAAATATTACAAATTACACCTCAACTCATTCCGTATGTAAATCGTTTCTTAACTGATTTAAAACCGGATTTAATTAATTTATCAAAATTAGATTTGACAAAATATCAAAGAGTAGAACAAGTGGCTAAATATTTTGACTTTTGGAATCATAACTCAGCGGCGATTACCAGCAATATTGATCAAATAAGTAACACTTTATCGTTAATTCCACCTATGTTAGGTGTACCTGATTTAAAAAAATATCTGATTATTTTTCAAAATGATAAGGAATTACGACCTACCGGAGGTTTTATGACTGCTTATACGATTGCACATGTAAAGGATGGTCAAGTAGATGTAGCCGAAGCACAAAATATATATGAAATTAATGATGGGGGAATTTATTACAGCGCACCGCAACCAATCAACGTTTATTTAGGTCAAGCGAGGTGGCACCTTAGGGATACGAATTTCTCACCAGATTTTGTTGAATCGATGAAATTCTTTTATGATTATTGGACCAAAATTGGTGAACCAAAAATTGATGGAATTATTGCGATTGATACCCAGTTTGTTGCACATATTTTAGATAGTGTTGGCCCAATCGAAGTCGTTGGGTATAATACCGATTTTAGTACTTGGAATTATCTACCGGATTCTTGTCAAGATGGTGGAAATTTGTTTACTTCAGCCAATGTCGTTTGTCGGTTAGAGTTATATGCCGAGAAATTATCGACAAATGATTCGAGCCGAAAAGATATTTTAGGATATTTGATGCGAGGTATTTTTAATCGCTTTATGGAAATACCAACAAAAGAGGTAATTCCTCTTGGTGTAAATATTATTGATCAATTAAATCAAAAACATTTACTGGGATACCTTCTTGACAACGATCAGCAAAACTTTATTGATTATTATAATTGGTCCGGACGGATCATAGATTCTTCGGGTGATTATCTTTATATCAACGATGCTAACCTTGGTGGATTAAAATCGGATATGTATTTAATTCGCAGTGTAGAACAAAAATATACAATTAATAATGGAGAAACGATTAAAAGCGTTAGGATTACTTATAAAAATACTGCAGCATACGATGGGTGGTTAAATGCAAAATCTCGTAATTATGTGAGAGTGTATGTTCCATTAGGTTCAGAATTAATTTCAGTTAATGGTGGTACAGTTCAGTCAAATGCGTATGAAGATTTGGGAAAGACCGTATTTGATAATTTTATGCAGATTTATCCATTAACCGCTGAAACAATTGAATTTTCTTATAAATTACCTGAAGGACTTAAAAATACCAAATCACTTTATGTTCAAAAACAACCAGGGACGAATATGATTGAACATCAAATTAATTATTTTGGGAAAGATCTTCACCTTGACCTAACAACTGATCAAGCCGTTGAGTTTGAATAAATCCTCAAATGAAGACATATAATGATCGGGGATTAATTCTTCATCGCCGAAAGTATAATGAATCGGATTATTTGTTAACAATATTCTCAAAAAACAACGGTAAGGAAATATTATTGGCAAAAGGAATCCGTAAAATTACATCACGTCGAGCAGGACATTCAAGTTTATTTAATTTCATCGAATTTACTGTTCATCAAGGAAAGACTTGGGGAATGATAACTGAAGTTAAGGAAATTTTATCTATTGAAATAAATAATTTAAATAAAATTCAGTTAGCGATGATATATATTTTAAGTGAAGTATTAACAAAAGTTCTTCCCGAGAATGTCCCTCATGAAAAATTATTAAAGAATACCTATATACAAATTAATCATATATATCAAGAGGAGAGTGATTGGGCAAATTATGTACATTATTTGTTAACATTATTAACTGATTTAGGATATTGGTCAAACGACGAAAATATTATGTTTCGACAATCTAATTCAACCCAACAACTAAACTATCTTCTTAATCAGATTGAAGAAATTACCGAACATAAAATAAAGGCACGGCAATTATTACTTTAATTTTTCGGTTAAATAACTGTTCAATTCCGTTAATCCAATTCGGATTTGCTCCATGGAGTCTCGATCACGAACAGTAACCGAACTATCTTCCAGTGTTTGATAATCAATTGTGATACAAAATGGTGTACCGATTTCATCTTGTGAATAATATCGTTTACCGATATTGCCACGTTCATCATAGATACATAGGAACTGAGACTTCAATTCGGCTAATAATGTACGTGCTTTTTTTACGATTTCCGGATTATTTTTTACCAAAGGGAAGACAGCCACATTGTATGGTGCTAAATTAGGTTTAATTTTAAGCACAACTCGATTATTAACGGTATCTTCATAGTATGCATCGAATAGGATTGTTAAGATTGTTCGATCAAGTCCACCTGAAGATTCAACAATATATGGAATCAGTTTTTCACCCGTGATCGGATCAGTAAAATTTAAATCAACACCGGAAAATTGTTGGTGCTGTTTCAAATCGTAATCACTGCGGTCATGAAGTCCTTCTAATTCTTTGTAACCCATTCCTTCAAAATTATATTGAATATCCCAGGCATCTCGGGCATAAAAAGCTCTTTCGGAAGCTGAGTGTTGGTACCATCGCATCCTATCTGGATTAATCCCCAAGTTATTAACGATAAAATTCCAACGAATTGATTTCCATTGTTCATAGTATTTTGTCGCATCATTCGGGTGAACAAAATATTGCACATCGGCTTGATCAAATTCACGGGTTCGAAAAATAAACATCCCTAAGGTAATTTCATTACGAAAAGCACGTCCGATTTGAGCTATTCCAAATGGAAGTTTTGGGTGCATCGATTCAACCACTTGCTTGTAGTCAACATAAATATTTTGACAAGATTCACCTTTTAAATAAACTTGCTGTTTATCACCTTCAACGGTACCAATAAATGCGGGCATGAGTAA
>CAZZFC010000154.1:0-3155 GCA_964653325.1 uncultured Candidatus Saccharibacteria bacterium
ACTTGAGTACTTCATTTCGAAAGGAGGTATGTCGCATATGTCCTTGACTTATACACTACTTTGCAAAAAAAAATAAGAAAGGTATACTTAATACCCATGACAGATGACATTAAATTATCGATTGCGGTAATTGTTGGAACATTGTTATTGTTGGTGGGAATTGTCGGGGTAGCAAAAGTATTAGATAAAACTAGCCAAGTACCAATTGACCAAACCATCGGCGATCGCCGTAATTTTAAAGGGAATAAAGATGCGGCCAATGTCATCGTCGAATTTTCGGATTTTGAGTGTCCGGCTTGTGCGCTCGCATATTCAACCGTAGATCAATTAATAGCCGATTATCCAAGTGATTTAAATATTGAATTTAGGCATTATCCACTTCCCCAACATACCAAAGCCACTCAAGCCGCATATGCAGCCGAAGCAGCTGGTAAACAAGGTAAATTTTGGGAAGCCCATGATTGGTTATTTAGTAATCAGGCGATGTGGCAAAATGCCGAAATTAGCGCGGAATACTTTTACGATCAATTCGGAGAAAATTTAAGTCTTGATAAAGACCAATTTATTGGTGATTACAATTCAAGTGAGATTGCCCAGTTTGTCGATACCGATTTAAAAGCCGGACAGAATTTACGAATCAGTTCTACACCCACATTTTATGTGAATGGTAAAGAATATGCTGGAGTGCTTCAATACCAAGATTGGGTAAAATTACTCTCTTTACCTGACAAACCAACGATCACCTCTTCTCCCACAATTACACCGGAACCAACTAAGTAGATTATTGTGCTGATTTACGGTTCGTTTAATATATCATATATACCTTTTCTTACTGCATTTATCAATAAAAAATTGTATATTAAAGCAGTTTAGAAAGTTTTATACCCGGAACAATTTGAATTGTGTAGGGTATAATCACCCTATGATTCGTTACGAAGAAGTTAGTAAAATTTATCGTGGTAACAATAAAATCCTGGAAGATGTTAATTTTAATGTTGATTCGGGTGAGTTTTCATTTTTAATTGGGCCATCTGGAGCTGGGAAAACCACATTACTTAAATTTTTAATTCGGGAGGATACTCCAACCCAAGGTAAGGTGTGGTTTAAAGATGATGACGTAGTGAAATTACCCGGTCGAAAAGTACCGCAATTACGGCGAAAAATTGGCATGGTATTTCAAGATTTTAAACTTCTAAAGGAACAAACAGTAGAAGAAAATGTGCGTTTCGCGCTTGAAGTAACTGGCCATAAAAGCAAAGAACAACATCAAGTGGTTTCATATTTGTTGGAGCGGGTAGGATTAGCGACGCATGCCAAAATGTACCCTTATCAATTATCGATTGGTGAACAACAGCGAGTCGCGATTGCCAGGGCTTTAGTCCATGAACCACAGGTGTTACTTGCCGATGAGCCCACCGGAAATTTAGATATCCAAAATGCATCAAATATTATTGATTTATTAAAACAAATAAATGAATGGGGAACGACCGTGATCGTAGCTACTCACGACTTAGATTTAATTAAACATGTTCCCAAAGTAAAGGTGTTTGAAATTGCAAACCTAACGGTAGCAAGAAAAGATTAATTCTAGTAGTATTAGGTTAGGATACTTATGAATATTTTCACTCGAATTACACAATTAATTCGTTACACTTTCCAACATATCGGTAGAAATCTATGGCAAAGTATTGTAGTTGTGATTGTGCTAGCTTTAACATATTATATTGCGCTGCTAATTGGCTTAACTGGGGTTATTAGCCAAAAGATTATTACTTATTTCGAACAACAGCCCCAAATCACCGTATTTTTCAAAAATGAAGCTTTAGAAGAACAAATATTACAGGCAAAGAAAGAACTAGAAAATGCTTACCCAATTAAAGAAATCACCTATATTTCTAAAGAACAAGCAGTTGAGATCTACAAATCGCAACATCAAGATGATCCGCAGTTACTGGAGTTTGTTACTCCCGATATTTTACCGGCATCTTTAGAAATTTCGGTTAAAAATGTTAATGTTTTAAAAGATATTGCCGAGCAGTTTTCGGGTAATCAGCTTGTGGAGCGAGTGATTTATCAGGAAGATTTAGTTGCCGAGCTTACCCGCTGGACAGCCACGATTCGCCAAATTGGAATTTATGTACTGGGTGTAATCGGTTTTGTAACGGTAGTGATCATTGTTTTAGCGGTGAACAATAATTTTCAAAAATTTGGGAGAGAAATTGAAATTATGCGTTTAGTAGGAGCTGAAAGTTGGTTTATTCGAATACCGTTTGTAATTGACGGAATTATATTCTCAGTTTTAGGATTAATTGTTTCACTCACCGGTATTTATTTTTCGATCCCGATTATTGAACAATTTATTCGGGAATTTTTAATTGGGATTCCAGTTCTAGAAAATCAACTAACGATAGTAACCGAAATGGGATTGGTGGTTGGGGCGCTTGGAACATTAATGACGATACTGGTTAGCAATTTAGCGTTATATAAATATGTCAGAAAATGAAAACCATTAAACTATTATTAGTCATTTGTTTAGCTTTACTTAGTCTTAATTTATTTAAGGATGTATCAGCTTTAGGGATTGGTGAGAGTTATGATGATCAATACAATGAACTAAAGCTTAGAGAACAGAAAAAAACGGAATTACAAAATCAAATTAATAGTCTCAAAACCCAGGAACGTACCCTTGCCAATCAGATTGCGTATTTCACTACTCGGATGAACTTAACTTTACTGCAACAAGATGAAACCCGCGCGGAAATTGATAAAACTCAGGAGTTATTGGTCGAAGTATCTGGTAATATTGATGATTTGAGTGAAAAACTGGGTAATTTAGATAGTTCGATTAAAGATCTATATGGTGTTTTAGCGCAGCGCATTCGAACCGCCTATCAAATGGAACGTGTTGGCGTTGGGGTTGTTTTAGATACGAAAAATACGCGGGCAATTGTTTTACAAACGATGTATTTACGCACTCTCCAGCAGGAAGATAAGCGATTACTTGGTAAGATGAATGATACCCGTGGAGTGTACCAAGAACAAAAAACTCAACTTGAGCAATTAAAAGATGAGAAAGAAACATCAAAAGATCAGCTCACACAACAAAATACTCTATTAGAACAACAGAAAACCAATTTATCCAATCAGCAGAATTC
>CAZZFC010000155.1:0-3154 GCA_964653325.1 uncultured Candidatus Saccharibacteria bacterium
AAGCGAATCAAAGATTAAAAGTATATATTAAAGAAATTGAGGATGATCCCATTCATTCCGATATTATTATTTCTCGAACTCATGAAAATTTGGTAAAAGGATTATTTGAGTTAGAAGTACCAGAGTTACAAAGTGGCGCTGTAGTGATTAAAGGAATTGCGCGCGAATCCGGAAGCCGTACAAAAATTGCGGTAATCAGTTTACAAGAAGGTGTTGATCCCGTCGGATCAATGGTCGGACAACGAGGTGTACGGGTTCAAGCTGTAACCAATGAACTTCAAGGCGAAAAAATGGATATCATCCTTTGGAGTAACGTATTAACTAAATATATTATCAATGCTCTATCCCCTGCCCATGTAAGTGATGTTCGAATTAATGAAAAGCAGAAAACTGCAATTGTTGAAGTTGCTGAGGACCAATTATCTCTTGCGATTGGGAAAGAAGGCCAAAATGTTCGATTGGCATCACGTTTAACTGGATATAAAATTGATATTGTGAATCAGACTGGGGAAGTTGTAACACCTATCGTTCCAACCGAAACTGAAGTCGCTTCTGATATTGCTGAGTAATGTTTTACTCGCTTAATCCAAAAATTGAGATTTGATAATTATGTTCTTCAAGTGAAGTTGAAAAATGAGTGATACCATCTTGATCGGTAAAATAATACCAATAATCGGTCATCGTTGGGTCGGTTAATGCTTGAATCGAAGTAAGCCCTGGATTACAAATCGGTGCTGGAGGCAAACCTAAATTTTTACGAGTATTAAATGACGAGTTAATTGATAACTCTTCCTCGGTTATAATCTTCGGCCACCATTTAAAGGTCTGATCAGTGATTGCGTTTGTTATAGTTGTGCCATCTAGACTATAATTTGCGATGGCATACTGAACTGAGGCGTCAATATCGAGATTCCAACCATTTGTTAGTCTTTTTATCAAAATTCCTGCCACAATTCGTTTTTCAGTTGGATCAATCACTTCACGTTCTATCAAAGAAGCTAGAATCATTGCTTCTTGTTTGGTTAAATAACTTAGTTGATCAACCAATAACTCTCCCACCTTCTGATTAAAATTTTCTTCGATTTTATCGATTAATTGATCTACAGTTGTATTATCGTCAATAAAATAAGTGTCTGGGAATAAATAACCTTCCTTAGTGCTGGTTTTATCTAAAAACTCTAACGCATAATTAATATCTTTTCGTTGCGCTAATAATTTAGCGTATTGTTCGCGTCGCCACCCTTCAATAAAGGTAATCGTCTCTTCGTAGGTACCACCTTCTAATTTACTTAAAACATCTAATGGTTTATCCCCAACTTGAATGCGATATTCTCCAGCCTGAATGTTTTTGGTAATTTCAGGTTTTGTTTTCAAATACCATTGCAATAAATTTTCATTGATAATAAAACCTTGTTCAGATAAATGATTGGTAATTGATGAAATGGATTCATTCAATTGAACTTCAAAGTGATACGTAATCAAATTATCTGGAACTTGATAATTAATCGTTTGATTGATTTGATATCCGATAATAATAATTAATATTAAGGATACCAAAATAATGATTCTTAGTATTAATTTAATCACCGATGGCTTGAATATAATCACCTTCAAATAAATTCACGTTTTCTAATAATTTAATTCCACAGTCCTTACCTTCTTTAATTTCACTAACCTCATCCTTCTCGACCCGAATTGATTGGATTTTTGTTTCAATAAGTATCTTCTTATCTCTAACTATTTCAACTTTATTACCCTTACGGAATCTTCCGTTGATAATTTCACAACCAGCTACCATCGAACCATCGGTTAATTTAAATAACTTTTTAATTCTAGCTTTTCCAATAATTTGTTTTTGCAATGCGTCCACTTCCCCTTTTACAACATCCGATAACTCATCAATCATTTCATAAATAATGGTATACAGTCGATAAATAATTTTTTCTTCTTTTGCAACCTTCTCAGCTGTCTTATCTATATTAATATTAAAACCAATTACAATCGCTTTGTTCGGAACAGCTAATAACACATCACTTTCATTGATATTTCCAATTCCCTTATGTAGAACAACAAATTGAACTTGGTCAGTGTTCAAATTTGTTAGTTCGTTTAACATTACCTCCAATGAACCTTGGCAATCTGCTTTAATAATTAAATTAATCAAAGTATTTTTTTGATTCTGATCAGGTTTAGCATAAATAGTATAGCTTTGTTTGCTTTTTTCTTCTTTATGACTTTGATTAAGGGCTACCAAATTCTCAGCATCTTTCTGATTCTCCGCCTTGAATGCGATTATTCCTACCTCAGGAACTTGAGTAAACCCTAGTATTTCAACTGGATCGGAAACATCTGCAATCTTCAGCTCCTCACCACGCCAGTTTTTCAAGGATTTTATCCGTCCAATAATTTCATCCGCGACTAAAAAATCACGAATCGATAAAAAACCAGATCTTACAATTGCATGAACCACCGGACCTCGCTTCTCATCTAAATAAGCTTCAACAATTGAACATTGAGTTTGCTCCGATTCACTTATTTCAAGATTTTGTTTATCAGAAATACGTACGATTGTTTCTAGTAATTCATTAATACCTTCGCCCGTAATTGTTGACGTTTTAACAACCGGTACCGATCCTCCAAATTCCTCAATTTCGATACCTAGCTTGGCAATTTGGGATTTTATTTTTTCGACATTTCCTCCCGGTAAATCAATTTTATTTATTACAACTATTAATTTTGCTTTCGACTGCTTCGTGTGATTATAAGCTTCCTCGGTTTGCGGCATTACTCCATCGTCCGCCGCAATCACTATTACCACAATATCCGCTAAACTACTTCCCCTAGCTCTCATCTTGGAAAATGCGTAATGACCTGGAGTATCGATAAATGTTAAAGTATGTTGATTAAAATTAATTTGGTAAGCACCAATTGACTGAGTAATTCCACCAGCTTCCTTGGTAGATAAGTTGGTATTCCGAATTTTATCTAATAGACTTGTCTTTCCATGATCAACATGTCCCATGATTGTAATAATAGGAGGACGTAGCATATTCATACTTGAAGCATTATAACAATCTTTTTTAATATTAACCACCTAACCTGAATAAGTTAAGATACATATGCGACATTGAAGGATGACGCATACGGGGATTAG
>CAZZFC010000156.1:0-3153 GCA_964653325.1 uncultured Candidatus Saccharibacteria bacterium
GTCGAAGGGGTCCCGATTCGAGTACGCATGGGTTTCGAACAGGGCACTACGACGTTTAAATCCGCGACCTTCAAGCTCAGCGGCGTGGAAGTGGATGTCTCGCAAGGCGTTTATAATGGTGGTTGGGAGTGGTTGTATACACCCAAATCCACCGGGGAGACCTTCACTTTTGTCGTTAAGGTGACCCATGTTGCTTTTACGGATTCGGCGAATACCGATGGGTTTGCCTTCACTAACGACGGTGAGACTCTGCCGGTAGATGAAGTCTCTCTTGTCTACCACCAAGTAGATACAACGCCTCTGCCTGCCCTCGCCGCCTGGATGTGCGATCCTAAATTGGCGGTTGCAAGTCTCGATGATCTGGATGCCTGTCCTTACAAGCAGATGGTCAGCGGCGACCAAGTCGGCAGTGATGTTGTCTATAATTTCAAATATTGCCCAACTTCTGCGGACGCAGCTACAAAAGTCATGCTCGCGGTTGAGAATCCATGGGCTTAGATCCAGCCGTCAGGGATTGGGGTTCGTGTTGGGTGGGGAGTGTTGGCTGGGATGCCGATGCTCTTCACCCGAACAATTTACATTGAATATTTTATTGATCTTCGTATTGAAAGTTGGGATCATTCCCGTTTTAGTATTAAGATTTATCCCATTTTGTCATTGTTCGGGACAAAAATAAATAGAAAGATACTCAGGACAATTAATGTCAAACCGATATAAAAAATCCCGTTAGTAAGAATTAACGTTCTGGAAACAATATCAATACCTTTCACAACTATACAAATAATTCCAATAATAAAAAGCCAGATCCAAGCCTTTTGAAAGTTAACTGGAACAAATTCATGTAAATACTTATTCATAATTATATTATACGGAAAATTTAACGCTATATCTGATACAAACCTTTATTTTTCTACCATTCAGGAACACCGATGGTTTTAGGGATTGCAGTAACAACATTGCATTGCTGATAGCATTTACCCTCTATGCTTAACCAATTAAAATTATCCCAACCCGGTAGATAATAAATAAAAGGAATTATTGCCTTAACATTTGGGTCCGGTAACCAAATATTTCGATAGGCATCATCAAAATATTTTGCGGTTACGATTGATGATTTGTATTCGGGTTGTGGATTGTTCCCTTCCTGATGCGCCCAACCAGTTTCGGTAAAAAACACGGGTAACCCTGATACATCTGCATAAATCTGCAATAGTTCGGCTTCCCAAGTATAGTTTTTGATTTGATCCCGCACCCCATACCAAGATGGGGGATTATAATAATCACCAGAAAATCCCGGTTGAGGATAAGGATGAGAAGCCCACCCATCGATACGTTTAAAAATTCCTGGTTGGGCATTTTCCATCCGTTTTAAATATTCTTCTTCATCAAGATACCAAGCACTAGTTCTGGCCGAAGAATTAAATGATCCATTTAGTATAAAAAAGTCGACATTTTCATTTTTATAAATGTCGATGGTTTTACCTAACATTAAAGCGTAACCCTCTGGATCGATCTTGTCGCCCCAATATTCTTTGGCATTGACTTCATTAAAAACACTGACATATCGACAAGATGTTGGCCAATTTATGGAATTTAAAAACAGCGCATTCTCTTTAAGTTGAGTTTCCATCACGCCGTAATCAAATGTGTTGGTCATTAATTGAATAATTGGCGTGAGATGGTATTCACTCGCTAATGCAAAAAATTTCTCCCAACGCGATTGATTAAGATCTTGTAAATACATCTGGGTTAAAACATATCCCCAATCACCACCATTGGAATTTACCAATTTTGAAATATCATGCATCTGTGTTTCAACAGGTAACGTTGAGGCATCGATGACCATATACATACCAAATTTATTATTTGGAGCTCCTCTCGCAATCATGGATTTGCCATCTTGAAAACAAGGTTTGAGTATTTTCACAGGAATAGTTGGTATGCCCAGATCTGAAACCGTTCCAATCATAACTGGTGTGGGTGTATCAGTCGGAAAATTTAGTATGCTATTCGATTGTATTTTAAAAAAAATAACAGTTTCACCAAACACAACCGCAACAAGGAAAACAGATATAAGGATAAGTACCTTTCTTGGGGGTTTCACGTAAAATAATTGTTTGGGCAAGATATTAGGAAATTGCATACAGAACTCCAATCGTGATGATTGAATAGTTCTTTATATTCTATATTGTTTAACGAACCGATGCAATTTAATAATCTTGGCTGGGGGTAAGGCATTTTTTGCACTGCTACGGATTCCTGTTTTTATTTGTTCCATCTTTCGCGAGTTGCTTGAGTAAATTAAAGTTTCCGGCAATTAATGCTTCTAATGTCAGTTCAATTGAAGCAATTAAAAGGGAGTAATGGATTATAGAGTGAATGGTACAAGTAATACCCCGATCATAAAATGCATTAATGTTACTAGTCCCAAACTTCGGTAGCGTAAAAAATTATCCGCCAAAAATATTCCCAAAACAAACGAACCAGCCGATAGAATAAAACTCCCAAACGGCCAATGCACAATGCTGAAGATTAAGCTGGAAATAAGTATCAGTAAATATTTATTGGTAGTGAATTGTTCCAATCTGGTAATAAGGTAACTTCGAAAAATTAATTCTTGAATGGGGGCGGATATAACTGCATAATAAAAAATTCGGATTAAAACATCGATGATTGAACTGGGAGTATTGTTGAAGTTAAAAAGTTCAGGGAACAGGGTTCGAGTAATGGTAAAAACGACTGCCAGAAATATTACTGAAATTAGTGAGAATTTTATTCCATTACGATTAATAATGGGTGTCAGAGCAAGTTGGATTTTTGTAAAACGGCTAAAGTATAGGTGAAATGCTAAATAAGGAAGAATAGATAGGTATAAAAGAATCCGTAATTGATAATGTTGTACGGATAAAAATTTACTTGGGTTAAACAGTAGAACAAACATTAATATTAGATCGAGGAATAAGAGATATTTATTGCTTATAATTTGGTAAATCCTGGCTAAAGTCATATTTTTTAATTAACGCTTAGATTGTACTATACTAAATAAGTTGCGTTGTTGCGGGATTTGGGATCCTACGCATTACTAAAAATACCTTTTTGGTTCTTGCCATCTATTCTTTTATTGTCATTTCAAATCCCGAACAGAGTGAGTGG
>CAZZFC010000157.1:0-3140 GCA_964653325.1 uncultured Candidatus Saccharibacteria bacterium
AATGTCTGAGTAAGGTTGTTATCATTGATTGTTTTGTATGCAACAATTAAGTTACCGCTTATGAGTTTTTCCTCAGCGGCAGGTGAGCTTTCGGCTACGTTATTGATTTCAAAAAATATGGTGACATTCGGTTTACCATTTACAGCTAAAATGATTCCTATCAAAACCATTCCCAGCAAAAAGTTCATCGTGATTCCTGCAGTTAAAACTGCCGCTTTTACGATTGGTTTTTTAGTATTAAATGATCGGGTTTCATCAATAGGTTTGTCAGTCGGTGCCTCTTCAACTTCGCCTTGAAGTCGGACAAAACCGCCAATTGGTAGCAAGTTAATTGTATATAAAGTTTCACCATCATTCCCGACAGTAAAGATACGAGGCCCCATCCCAATGCCAAACTCTTCCACTAAAATTCCGCTTTTTTTCGCCACGATAAAATGACCAAATTCATGGACAAAAACCAGTAGTGATAAGACTAAAATAAAGATAATAATTGTAACCATCCAATCAATTATACGGTAAAGAGTAAATGATCGTTTGAGAGTTATTCGGTTGAAAGATGAATTAATAATTTGTCAATAATCTGCCAAACGGATATCCGCAACTGGAGGAAGGGTGGAAGTGAGAATCCGCGGCATTGAGATAGAGATATACAACTCCTGACGTCATCCTGATCCGCCTAGGGTGGAGAAGGATCCAGAAATGCATGGATGTTTCGTGATACTCAACATGACGAATAATTAGTTGCTACGGTCACGAAGCTAGAAACTCCCGACTTTAGTCGGTAGAGCGTTATTTCAAACAGAGTAAGAAATTCGGTTAGCTTGAGTATTTAGTTACTGAATAATATAAAGAGATTCATTTCCTTCGGTTAGAAAGGCAAAAATCACATGTGAACAAAACTAAGCTTTTAGAGCTTCAACTTTTTGATCCTTAATTGAGTCAATTTTTTCAATAAATTTATCAACGAGTGTTTGAATTTCTTTACGTGCTGAATCTCGTTCATCTTGCGAGATTTTGCTTTCTTTTTCTAGATCATCGAGTGATTTCATTTTATCTTGACGGATATTCCGAATCGCCACTTTTGAGTTTTCCGCAATTTGGCCTACTTTTTTAATAAATTCTTCACGACGCTCTTGCGATAGTGGGGGGACGGGAAGTCGAATTAGATTATTATCAACAACGGGGGTTATCCCAATATCGCTAGACATTAGAGCGGTTTCGATGTTTTGAATAATTGATGCATCCCAAGGTTGGACCACAAGAAGATTGGGTTCGGGTGTTGAGATTGCAGCGACTTCTTTTAATGGGTAAGTCCCTTCGTAAGCACTGACTTTAATTTCTTCAATTAAACTTGGAGAAGTATGTGACGATCGAATTATTGATAATTCAGCGGTTAAGTGGTTAATCGCCAAATCAAATTTTTCCTGCGTATCATGTGTAATTTCAGCAAGCATAACTTAAGTATACCAAAAAATTATATTTTAAGCGTATAACCTTGCCTAAGATGATATTGGTTAATTATTCTCAATAAGAAAATGATTATTCGCCTAGTGCAAAGCGTGAAAAGCGAGCTGGGGCAATATTTTCACCGGTCTTTGCGATCAACCCTTTTATTAAATCACCAATTGTTGTTTTGGGGTCGCGAATATAGGGTTGTGTGAGTAAAGCATCAACATTTTCTGGTTGCATGGATGCAATCTGTAGGGCGATCTCGTGAGCCAGGGACTTATATTCATCGGTATTGGCCACAAAACTGGTTTCACAATTGAGTTCTAAAATTACTCCAACACTACCATTGCCATGTACATAGGTTTCAATTCGTCCGCACTTAGTCTCTCGGTCAGCTCTTTTGGCGGTTTTCGCAAGACCCTTTTCGCTAATGATTTTAACAGCTGCATCAATATTGCCATTAGTTTCTTCCAGTGCGGATTTTGCATCCATTACACCAGCACCAGTTTGTTCACGAAGTTGTTTAATTAATTCAACATCAATCATGTTAAAAGTATATCAAATCATTCCGCTTTTGCTTTGTTTGATTTTTTAAATGCAGTAGCAAGTGTGGTTAAGATAAGTTCAATACTTTTTAAGGCATCATCATTAGCTGCAATTGGGTAAGTAACAATTCCCGGGTCCGTATTACTGTCAACGATCCCAATAATTACCGCTTTATTCTTTTTGGCTTCTAAAATTGCGGTTTTTTCGCGTTTAGGGTCGATAACGATTAAGATATCAGGTCGGTTATGCAGTTTAGTCAGTCCACCAAAAATCTTATCTAAGCGCTCCTTCTCTTTCGTCAGTTCAAATCTTTTTTTAGCGGGAAATGAATTAAAGGCTTTCTCATCGGCAATTGTGGCGATAATTTCGTTGTAATGATCAATCGCTTTGTGGATATTATCAAAATTGGTAATTAATCCACCTGGCCAACGATCGGTAATATAATGTGCTCCACAAAGATCGGCCGCAACTTTAACTACTGGTACGGCTTGGCGTTTGGTTCCTACGAAAATTAATGTGGGATCATTGGCTTTTTGCTTATCTAAGTAATCAACTGCAGTTTCCAGCTGCTTAAGGGTTATTTCTAAATTTAAAATATGGATTCCTTCGCGTTTCCCAAATATATTTTTTGCCATTTTCGGATTCCATTGACGGGTACGGTGACCGAAATGAACTCCCGCTTCAACCATTTCTTCAATTGTTGGTAAATTTTTTGCCATAACGAATTGGATTATATACTCTACATACCTGTATTTGCAACTTTTTGCCTAGGTCATTAGACAAATTCAGTTGATACTCTGTATATTTGAAATTGTTGCTTGTATAACTCTTTCTAAACTGATTTTACAACGAATTTGAATTGTATGAGTTGCAAAATGCAGCAAGAAAGGTACAGAAGAAGTTATACTAGTCCGTGAATAATCTATTGTTGGTATAACATGTGAAAGTAGAATTTCATAAAATCAGGTAAAGTAAGATTATCCGTTCTGTTACAATGAATAGTATGGGTAACCTTCGGGTTGAATTCGAACAAGAAATCGCAAAGTTACTATTGTCAAAACTGTCGGATTATGAAATATCTCTCGATCGTGCTTCCCAAATTGCCAAATTCATTTTAGAGAAAATTCCAAGTAATATTAGCAACG
>CAZZFC010000158.1:0-3132 GCA_964653325.1 uncultured Candidatus Saccharibacteria bacterium
AACTGAAAAGAAAATAGCTGAACAACCCGCCAAACGGCGGGTTTTTTTGTGTTTGTAGCACTTTACAAAATACCTACTAAGGAGGAAACGATGTCACAACAATGTTCCCAGTGTCAACGGTTGTATGATACGATTTCGCGTTTAGCGAATGAGGTGATTAAAGCTTGTGACGATAAGAGTTTCTGGCGGATAGATGATCTTTTACGACTTTTAAAAGCTAGGAAAAGTGAGCTTTCGCAACATCTTTTTAATCATACTCATGACAGTACACGGGAACATGATATGGGTACTGGACGTGACCGTCGGTAAAGTGTCTGAGAAGTAGGAAAATCTAGGGATAAGTAAGTATTAAGGTACGTTTATCCCTAGATTTAATTATCGGCCCGTAGCTTAATCGGTCAGAGCAGCCCTCTTTTTAAGGGATTGGATGGAGGTTCGAATCCTTTCCGGGTCGACCAAAAATATAATGAAAACAATAGATAAAAACACACAAGTAATGTTGTTAAACAAATTTAAAGGTTTAGATGAACCGGTAATAAACCAGTTATCAAGTCAGGTTCGAGATGATTTTACTAAGTTAACGATTAAAGAATTAATGATATTTGCGGAAAGCGGGCAAACGGGTGGAGCGTCAAAACTACTTACTATTTTTGAAGGTAGTTCTGTAACCGCAAACGATTTAGTTGATATCAACGCATTAGTTGAATTCGGCAAGTTATTTACCGATTTACCAAACAATTTAAAAATCATTGCAAAAAAAGGTGAGATCCAGGATGAGTCGAATCACTTTTCCCGAATCATGGGACTTGATCAAGTATTAAGTAATTCATTTAAATTACCGGTGAGTAAAGATGAAGCGAAAGCTATGTGCAAGGAATTCGCCCGGTTTGTTTGGTTGCTTTTTGAAAGAAGAAATCAAAATCAAAAAGCACAACAATATAACTTGAAAATATTTCCCCAGGAAACCCAGGGAAATATTAAATTCGAAAATAGTGACGCAATCATTACGCGAAACAAAACAGAAAATTTGGTAGCGATCGTTTCGTTAATTAATAATCCTAGTGGTACTATATTGGAGGAGTTTAAAGAGATTGTTGGTGTATTTGAGCGATTTATTGCGGCTAATGGGCTTGATATTGCAGTTTGCTTATTAGATTATTTTTTGTTTTTGATCGGATCTTCTCTTCGGTTGAAATTTATTGTGTGCCAAGAAATCAAGCTTGAGGATAATGCTTCACAAGTTAAAATTATTGGAACAGGTGGAGTTGTTTTTGCGGTTAAACAAAATGCTGACTTTTCACTTAAACCAATTCAGAAATTTACATTAAATGATGATGTTAATTCTACCGTTGGAAAATTTAATCCAAGCTTAGTTAATCAACTTACCGCTAAATTATCTTCAACTACAAAATTATTTGTAGTTCCACTGGATAGTTCGGTCATCAAACTATCCGTCGAACGATTTGTCGAAATATTAAATATGAAAAATTTAAGTAATAAAATTATTCCGCTACAAAACCTGATTACTTTCTTTAACAACACTAATGATACTGGAGTATTTACTCAATTAAAATGCGGTAGTCCAAGCTTTTCTCAAAAGAATATCGCTACTCAAGAAACACTAGATATTCCCGATCAGTTGCTAAACACAGATCAGATCACGATTGAAAGTGCTCACATTCACGCCGATCGGGAAATCGCTGAAACACAATTAGAAACCGTACAATTGCGAAACGAATTTGTAACCAAACTGAAAGTAAAAGGTTTTGCAGGTATATTTATCGATGTTGTCCTGATTGACGAATATCACGTGGTCAATCGATTAGACTACCAAAAATATATAAGTGAAATCCAAAAGAATGGTTTTGCTCCAAGTGAAATCATTCCCGAATCAAGCCCGGTAATTCGGGATATTGCCATCGATATTTTACTTACATTAAAAAAGCAAAAACCAAACCAAATTTTCAATAAAGGCACTAATATCTATATGTCTTTGCCGAATCAAAAAGTGGTTGAATTGGTAGAAGATTTGGGTGGTAAAAACGTGATTGGGTGTGTCTTATTTGATGTTGCGTTTACTTTATATAAAAAAGCTCCATCTCTTTTTATGGATTCATTTAATCAAAAATATAACCTTAAAACTGGGACAAATATTCATCAAGAAATGATCGATTTTTATAATCAAGAGTTAAATCCGATTAAACGAAAATCGTTTAGTGATCAAAAACAGATGCCGATTCCAGATTTGACAAGGGGATTAAATCCAGGCGGATATATTGATCTAGTTCAAGGGAAGAATAATCAGGTAGTCAATATTCACGAGATTTTTTATCGACCGCAACAAGCGAAAGTGAATGCGATCCTAGAAGCATTAGGTTTGCCAAAACTATTTACGGTATACCTTAATCCACAAACCAACACGGTGCTGATTGAACAAAGTACAGTGTAGGTTTTGCACCTTACAACTTACAATCCATCGCCAACCAATAATCCTAAACCCCAAGGAGGTAGTATATGCCAATCCACTTTGTCAGTGGGGGGAATCTCACTTTACGTGAGTCGATGCAGTTTGTGGATCGTGGATCACGGACGCCTCATCCAGGATGGGAGAACAATATGACCACGATTCTAGCGCAACTTGGTGTTCCGATTCTGATCTGCTGGGAAGTTAAAGCAGGTTTGGATGGATACCGAGTTACTCATTTAGCGGGAAAACAAATTTCTCGTGATGATCATCGTTGCGGGCCATGGGCGCAGTTTGTGGATCCTATATATTGGGAAATGATCCAGCAGTCATTAACGCCCGAAGTTCAAACGCTAGCCATGCAAGTTCAAACACCTTACCAATTACACACGATGTTAACTCGTCAGGTGTTTCCTCAAGCCGAAACTACGGCTTCATGGTGGTTAACGTATCGGGCGATTACTGAACCAGCCCTAGAAGCGATTGCGCGTAGTCCATATGCGGGATCGTTTTCGAAACTCGTGCGTTCCGATGGAACAATCATTGAGTCTAGAGATGCACCCGATCAGATTGTGCGATTTGATGCTCAAGGTGCAGTTGTTCTCAAAACCGATCTGGCGCAAAGCTATCTACGGTTACTTGAGGCAGTAAGACAATCCGAAACGGAT
>CAZZFC010000159.1:0-3124 GCA_964653325.1 uncultured Candidatus Saccharibacteria bacterium
GCGTATTTAATCATCATTTTAGGCTATCAGATAGAAATCTTATAGTCTAGAGCCTTGCCTTTTATCTTATTCTCACTGGCCTAATTGGTCTAGGTGTTTTGAGATAATCTGACGATTCCAGCTTTGTCAACGGCTCTGTCGTCACCGGCCGATGCCGGCGCTTACTAAAGTAGTCCACTCACTCCACGAAGGGTAATGATGTCCTCAAGTATCAATTGGTGCTTTGGTCCTCTGGATGAGTCAATTGGTATCGAGTCACCACGGATTTTCCGTAATTAAAATAACATAAATCAAGTCCCCAGTCTTTTATATTTATTCTGTTTATATGAAAAGTTGGTGCCGTTGGCATTGAATCTGGCTCAACCAAGTCATTGGTAAATGGAACCAAATTTGAGAGTGTTCTAAAATGATGTTTACAAAACGGAATTCCCACTGTTCCCCGATCTTGAAGTGTCCACCGAGTCACAAACAGGCCACCACCTTTTTGATTACAGACCAAATAAAATCCCTTATCTTCGGAATATAAACGAAATTGACACCGGGCATTGTCTTCATTACCATAACCCCATGCTCGCAAATACCAACTTCTTCGATCAGGTAAAAATGGCATAAATTAATTTAATGTAACTATCATTACAAGATATTTTTTTTGTTGCTTCCTAAGATTATCAATATTAATTAAAAAAAGATAGGGGTTTACTCCACTAATTATTTGAACTATATTTGGCTAATGGCTATAATTGAGAGTACAAATATTGGCAAAATAAATCCATGGATAGACGAAAATATAGGTTATACAAAAAAACTTTTATTGGGATATACCGCCCTAGGGACTGAGATTAGAACTAGACTCTGTCCCGATGTGGCTGAGGCCACCGTTAATCTCAGTAAAGTTGATGGGGCGATGAGAATTTTAGTCGTTTCTGATTTACACGCCTTTCACGAAGCCTCAAGTTTAAAAAAAATGGATCAGATTTGGAATGAAATAAATCAGCCAAACACCTTTGTTGTTTTTGCTGGTGACATAATCGAAGGTATTAAACAGGAATATTTAGGTAATACGACCAGTACTCTATTGTCTATGCAAGAGCAAATTGATAGTTTTAGGGAAGTTTGGTTAAAGCCTTTAGCCAAGTCGGGAAAAATTCTGGGAATGGTCACCAGATTTGGCAGTCATGACGATTGGCCCTACGATAAAACCACAATCAACACTTATAGCTCTTTAACCGCTGGACTGACTCAACCCGATGGTTCATCCATTCCCCTTATATGGAACGGAGGTCGATTATATCTGCACTTTATCGAATCAGATTTAACTTTCGGCATCAAATTAAACCACATGGTTAGTGGTAGTGGCTCGACCCTAAACCCTGTCAAACCTCTCCGCGAACAAATAATAATCGAAAAAATACCCCGCGAAACAACCGTTCCCATTGCTGCTGTCGCCGGTCACCAACATACTCGAGCTGGAGTTAGTAGTGAGCGAATAATGGTCGGAGGTGTGGAAGTTCAATTAGTTTTGTTACAAAACGGGACGATAAAAGGCATTGACCCGAATCATCCTGATTTCTTTTTGCAAACCAAAGGTCTGTCCACCGGTCCAAAAATTTCTGGTGCCGCTATGGTATTAAGAATTAATGAAAAAGATAATGGAGAGAGCGAATTACAAGTAGTGCCAACCTATGGCGACACTAGATCACGATATCTATTAAATGCTATGGACACATTAGATAATACCGAAAGTCAGGGCATAACCAATGAACTAATTCAGCGAATAATTGAAAAAAATGGTCACATGGTGACTACTTTTGACAAAGACCAATCCTGGGCACCAGAAAGAGTCCCCGGTAGTCCCGTTCGTTCACCTATATATACCAAAATGCGTTGGAATATCGGTACTGGTTCACTTAATCTACCATTAACGGTTTACATTGAAAGTCATGCTCGGTTTGGAACCTCAAAAATGTATCTTGAGCATTTGCAGGAAATAAATCAACAAATTGCCAAATCACCTTATTCCGGATTGTTAGTACTGGGAGACATGGTTGACCTTAGCGTTCCCAGAAAACCCGATCGAAAAAAAACATTAGAAAGTTTTGCCAAGGAAATTGCCACAGTCCCCATTGACAGAAGATTTGGCATAATGCATTCTTCGGTCTTACAAAGTGATCGGTGGAATAAAGATGTTAAAGAGGGAAAAGATGTCGTTAGTGAACCTGTTGTCACCGGTGATTGGCTATACACCCAAAGTTCCGTCAAAGGTACTCCACTGTATGAAGGTGGCGCTTCAATGAAAATGAGAGTGGGAGATATTGATTATTGGTGGTATATGTTGGATGGAACCGGCAACTTTGGTTCAAGACAAGATCCTTATTTAGCTTTAATTCAGTTAGATAAGCTATCTGCAGTTGAAAATGACGTTGTTACTGGAGGTATCAGCACTATTCCTGGTGCCTTTACTAATAGTCGAATTTTGTTATCTTCCGGCTGGGAAAGCCCTGCCGTTGACAATCGACATGGTAAAAACTTCGCTCAGCGAGTTCCCAAAGGGGGTCAGGGTGTTGTGATTTTTCCAGAAAAAGTCGGTCATGACAAAATTATTTTTGCTGGTGGTAGTTTTCGAGAAACTCGAGATATGTCCAACGCCTTTTTATTATGGCGAGGGTTAGATAGAATGGGGGAATTAGAATCAATTACCTCAAGGTTAAATAAATAACATGACACCAAAAGTAATTTTGGTTGATATGGATGGAACCTTAAGTCAGGGTGTCAGCTGGACGCCAGCCGATTGTAAAAAAGCCAAACCAATCGAGAAAATGATAAAAAAAGTCAATCAAGTATATTTGACAAATTTTATTATTATTTATACTGCCCGGCGCGATGAATTAATTCCTGCCACCCTCGAATGGCTCCGTCGCAACAATGTTCGTTATCATGCCATTTCCAATTTAAAATGTGGTGCCGAAATTTATATCGATGACAAAATGATGTCCATTGATGATTTTTTGATAATGTAAAATGGTATATCAATTATTTCTTTCAATCCTATCTACCAGGTGTATTCAAAAAAAATAAATTATGCCCCGCAAACAGCCACTTACCTACGATGAATTCAAATCAATTT
>CAZZFC010000160.1:0-3109 GCA_964653325.1 uncultured Candidatus Saccharibacteria bacterium
TATTATTACATGGGCAGAAGACGTAAACTATTCAAATTACCGAAAATAAAATCAGAAAGTGTCATATCTGGAGCTGCTTTTATTATTATTCTCAGCGGTCTTTTAATTCTAGTTTCCGTAATTGGTAACAGTTTAGGAACTTATAATTTTTTAGCTAAATTTATCGTATATGTATTTGGCTTTACTGCCTGGATAATACCGTTTTTGGTTATCATTTGTGGAATTAAATTAACTTCAATACGTACCATTTTCTCTGAATCCAGAATAATTTGGGGGTTAGTGGTTCTAATTGTTAGTATTATGTTAATCCTTGGTAGCATCCAATCAAATTTTAGCGGATATTTAGCAAATTCCATGGTTAATTCACTTTCACAATATATTACCCGTGCTGGATGTGGATTACTCGGATTTGTACTATTAATGTTTGCTTTATTTCTAATTTTAAATATCTCTTTACACGATTTCTTTCAAACCATTAGTAATTATTTAATTGAAAGATCAAAACAAAAAAAGAATAAAGAAAATTCCAATATTAATCAAGAAAATATTGAAACCAAACCAATCGTAAATGATACGAAAACAACTCAAATCGACCCCCAAACAAAATATATCAGTAATCCTAACGAACAAAAGATAAATTCGAACATTGAGATTGTAGAAGATCAACAAGATAAAAAAATAATTTTAGGCGAGCCTGAAAACAAAAATACGAATTACAGCTCAACATCAAATCCAACATCCACCTCCGAAGAAGATCAGATCCCTTATTCCCCTCCGCCAATCTCGATTCTTGAGCAGGAACAGCAAAAGATAACCGATCAAAATGTAATTGAAAAAAATGCTCGAATTATTGAAGCAACCCTATCAAATTTTGGAATTCAAGCTCGGATTGCTGAAGTAAATCTCGGCCCTGCTGTTACCCAATATGCCATTAATTTAGCTGAAGGAACTCGGAGTAGTAAAATAATTAGTTTACAAAATGATATTGCCTTAGCACTGGCGTCTCCAACTGGAAGTGTCCGAATTGAATCACCCATTCCGGGGAAGCATTTAATTGGAATCGAAGTCCCCAATATCACACTGACAGTTGTTCGACTTAAATCAATACTACTTTCGTCAGTAATGCAAAGCGATCCTTCACCTTTAGCAGTTGCTCTAGGTGAAGATGTTTCTGGTCAACCGGTGATTGCGCATGTTGATAAATGGCCACATATATTAATTGCCGGATCAACTGGTTCAGGAAAATCTGTACTAATCCATTCAATAATAAATTCAATACTTTTCCGTGCGACACCTGAACAAGTTAAATTAATATTGGTTGACCCCAAAAGAGTCGAATTAACCCAATACAATAGCATTCCTCATCTAGAGACTCCAGTTATTACTGATCCTGATAAAACTGTGAATGCTTTTAAGTGGGCGGTTGAAGAAATGGAAAAAAGATATCGTTTATTCCAACAAGTAGGAGCGCGAAATCTGGCTGATTTTAATCAGAAAACCGATACAATACAATTACCTTATGTATTAATAGTCGTTGATGAATTAGCCGATTTGATGATGTTTGCCGCCAACGAAATGGAGACGTTAATAACTCGAATTGCTCAAAAAGCTCGTGCCACTGGTATATTTATGATTTTATCAACCCAACGACCAAGTGTTGATGTAATTACAGGATTAATAAAAGCAAATATACCTACTCGAATTGCTTTGAATGTATCATCAAGCACTGATTCAAGAGTCATCTTAGATACAATTGGGGCAGAAAAACTACTCGGTAAAGGGGATATGTTATATCTTCCACCAGATTCGGGAAAACCGAAGCGTATTCAAAGTGTCTTCTTATCAAATCAAGAGATAAGTCGGATTACCGAATATATGAAACAATTCAAACCAATAATTAAAACTAAAATTGATGATTCGTCAGAAAATATAAACCGGAATATTGAATTACCAAGTACAAATAATGATTTTGATAAATTTCAAGAACAATCTAATGATGATAAATTTATTGAAGCGGTAAAAGTGATATTAAATTATGATAAAGCCTCTGCTTCCTTACTTCAACGACGATTAAAAATCGGCTAT
This sequence comes from uncultured Candidatus Saccharibacteria bacterium, assembly GCA_964653325.1. Taxonomy (GTDB): domain Bacteria; phylum Patescibacteriota; class 4484-211; order 4484-211; genus CAZZFC01. Next base: position 2,086 of record CAZZFC010000160.1, read on the forward strand.
GCGCGTGCCGCAAGAATCTTAGACGAATTACAAGAAAAGGGTATGGTTGGTGCACCAGACGGAAGTAATCCGCGAGAAGTTTATATCGAGAAGGTAAATGCCTATTTGCAAAAGCAAGGTATTTCGGTTTCGATCGAAGCACCAAATATAATTAAAACAGATTTTAATTTAAGTTAATTTTATAAATCTTCAGAATATTTGTGCAATATTTACTATTAATAAATTAAACACCTTTAAAAAAACGTTTCTTTTTTTGATCTGATTCGTTTGATATTGCTCCCGATAAATTATTGACTGGGCTTGATTCACTGACGTTAGGTTTTATTTTATTATTCACTAATTTATTCACTTCTTCGATTTTGACGGCAGCTTTTTGGGCTAAATCAATACTTGTTTGTTTAATATTATTCTGTAAATCTTTAGTATTGGTATCAACAGTTTTTATTGTTTCTGTAAATTTTTCACTAAACTCATTAATTTTCCCTTTAACTTCTTTACGTGTTTCTTCACCATTTTGGGGTGCTAATAATAATCCCCCAATTGCACCAATGATTACCCCCCAGAATGCACCTGAAAAGAAACTTTTACCTGTATTATTTTCCGACATGCTTATCCCCTCCTTTCTTATTAAATTTTGAAATCAATGTGAGTATACCCATAAAGGTCGCAATCGGTGAAGCAACCTGTTCTTTAATATTTTCGATAGATTGTTTCATAAAAGATAAAGAATCTTCAATCACTAATGTACTTTTAGAAAAACTATCTGAAACTTTTCCAACATCATCTAAAATAAAATTAATTTTACTAATACTGCCCCTTAAATCTTTAAGTAAAAATACCACCAAAATCCCAACCACAATTAAAGTAATTCCTAAAACAGTAACCATAATAAATAAAATTATTTGGGTAGTTGTATCCATGGCAGTACTAAAGTTAGTTTACCTAAATATTCATACAAGGTCAAGGTTATGTATAAGTCAAGGACATATGCGACATACCTCCTTTCGAAATGAAGTACTCAAGT
>CAZZFC010000161.1:0-3096 GCA_964653325.1 uncultured Candidatus Saccharibacteria bacterium
TTCCGCCGCCGCCGAATTTCGTGCCAGCGAAGCTGGCGCGCCGCATTAAAATTTTTAACTTATCCCTTCTGTTCCAACAATCTTCTGATTGTCTTTGGCCAATCGGCTAGGGGTTTATCAGTCAAAAGAGCCGTAGCTTCCCATGTTGAGTATTGGCCTTTTTTTACCAATTCCGCATACGATCCAAGCGCATCTCCAATAATTGTCCTATATTCTTGCACGAGCATCCTTTGCGTAGTTTCTTGGTAAAAAGTATCGTCTTTAAATTCTTCCCAACTTCGCAAATACGCAAGATAGTCATAAGGATTATTCTTTTGCTCGAAAAATAAACTACTCAATTGATGTTGTAGCTGTGGTAAAGTTCTATCGTATAAACAGGCAGTAATTTCATCTCTTGCTCTTTCGAGTGCCGCCGTTCTACTTGCACTTAAAAAATCCTCAAGAATTATTTTTTTGGTTTTAGGGTCTTGTTCTCCTACATAGCCAACTAATTCTGTTGGGGCATTTTTGTGCTCAAAAACCGCTCTAAAAAGTTTGTTTTTCTGGTGCTCATATTCATGCATTCTAGTCTTTTCGCTGGTTGGATCATTAAATTTTTTTGTTCTGATCCACTTGTTTTGGTTGATAACAACATAATAAACAGGTGTTTCGTTTTCAGACTGGGAAGCAAAGCCACCATATTGAAAACCGATGACCGGATGATCTGCTTTCTCGTATAATCTTCCCGCATTAAATCCTTCGGTATCAATATCTATAGTCATCGGTCCAACTGAAACATCCAACTTTTCATCTTTTCCAAGATTCACACCAGTTAATTCGCCCACAAGTTCATGATTATCTGAAAACTGTCGCCTCACTTCTAAAACTTTTTGGCGATTTTCATAATACCTGTCTACAACTTGTTCTGCGATCTGTTTTTGCTGGTCATTAAAACCATATTGCGCACCAAATTTTTCGATCAATGCAATAAGTTTCTCTCTTGGAGCATCATGGTTAAATTCAATACTTCTCTCAATGAAAACACGACAGGCAGACAACGCCTCGCGTTGTCGCGCCAAGTTTTCTTTAAAAATCGTAAGAGCTTCTCTTTTTTGTTCATTTGGTAAGCTTTTTATTTTTGCTAATTCATCTTCTGGCGAAAATACCCCTTCAATCGGTGGCGTATCCCGTAACTGCTCTTCAAAATCAAAAGATAAAAGTTGGTCAAAATCTTCTTGATTAAGTTGGTCAAAATACTCCTTTACTTTTAAATCCTTATATTTTAGATACGCAGATATTTTTTCTTTCGCCCCCCCAAAGGCTTCTTTCATTTTTGAAGGTGTTGCCGTATTTTCACCCTGTTTAATTGGCGGGCTGGATGGCTGCTCGGGTTGATTTTCCGGATTAAATTGTGGTGGTGTTCTAAAACCTCTCATAAAATTTATGATATTAACTCATCAACGCTAACCTCAAGGGCTTTCGCCACTTTTTTCAAGGTTTCAAGCGTTGGGTTTATATTTTCTCCCGACTCCATTTTGATAAGTGTGTTATTGGTGACATCAGCCAATCTCGCCAACTTCTCCTGCGAAAGCCCTTTTGCTTTCCGTAATCGTTCTATATTTTTGGCTAAATTTTGGGTGTTTGACATATTACCAGCAAGGTATTAACATTGTGCCTGGGACATAAATCCCAGTTTTTATTTTAATAATCTTCTAAACTTGTAAAAAGTCACCTTGATGCGGTATGATATATTTGTGGCAAATCTTTTTTTGTAAAAAGATTAATCACACCACAGATCAGAGGTGACTAACTTATCTTACCAAGAAACTGTCCTCTTGTGAAGATACTTCAACTTATCATTGATCCCTTGCGGATTTCCGAAAAGAAAAACAAACGGGGAGCTCCCCGGAAGTATTCCAATAAGAGTATTCTTAAAATCTTTATGGTCATGGTCTTCTTAAAAATTTCTTCTCTCCGTTCTCTGGAAAGAACTCTAAAGAAAAATCCTTTATTAAAAACTGCTTGTAAGGTGAGTAGGACTCCTTCATACCGAACATTAGGAAGAAGGCTTCCTAAAATCCTAGAGGTCATTTATCCCCTGGTGATTCAGCTATTAACTTTCCTGACGGAGACCGGACTCATTTCCTGGCACCTAGCTTCAATAGACAGTACGATTCTTCAGGCCTTAGGCAAAGAAGAGCAGAGAGAATGGAGAGATGGAAAACCATCTGGAAAAGTTCTCCAAAAACCCACTGATAAAGATGCCAAATGGGGCTATTCTGCCGGAAAAGATGAATATATCTTTGGCTATAAACTTCATATGATAGTTTTAGTTAAGCCCTTGATTATTCCTCTTTGCTGGATGGTTACTTCGGCGGCTCCCAACGATACTAACTTTTTCAAATCTCTTTCTCTGATTGCTTACGGGATAGGAAGATCTCTTTCCAAATTAATAATAATCTTTCTTGGGGATAAAGGATATGATTCCTATCAAAACAGAAACTTTGCGGTTACTTTGGAAAATGCCAGATTGGTTGCCCCCATAAGAGACATGAAAGGCAGGATGAGCGGGAGAAGAAAGATAATTGATGAGTTTAACCATTCTCCAAAGGGCAAACGGTTATTAAAAAGAAGATCTGATGTTGAAAGATTATTTGAACATTTCAAAGATCTTTTCTTTGTTGACCCACTACCCATAAAAGGAAAAGAGAACGTTACCGCTTATCTTTCAGTAGCTAACCTTGCCTATTTATCTGCTGTGGTTTACAACATCAAGGCCGGTAGAAATCCGAGAGAAATAAAATCTCTCATTTACTAGATCAATGATAAATTATTAAAGTGCTAAAGCTTGTTTTGGGTGGCTGGACTTATTTATGTCCCAGTCACATAAATAAATTTTTAAATTGATATTTTCTTCTCTCCAAAATCCCCGCCAGAAATTATTATTTGTCATTTCTTTTTGGTTTTCTTAAAGATACCTTTGCCATGTTTTTCCTTTCAATATCCCATAATATACCAAATTTATCTACGAATGTCAATCAACCCCATCCACAAAAAACGGAATAAAGCCAAAAAACCTTATCCCGAAAAAATAATAATACTAAAAACTAAATCCAG
>CAZZFC010000162.1:0-3087 GCA_964653325.1 uncultured Candidatus Saccharibacteria bacterium
AGCATTATCACAATCATTTCCGAATATCTTTGATGGTATATCCAAAACTATTTCACTTTTTGTGATTTACGATAAAGTAAGAAAATAAAAATTGCAGATGTAATCCCAAGCCATGTACCCATAAAATCCAGTACTACAATAAAACTATGCATTCCCAATAAAAATATAATAAACGGTGGCAAAATCGCCATCACCCAAGATATATTTGGATTTATGTGAAAATCATCATTAAACATATCTTTAATTACATGCGTTAGTGTTAAGTGTGAAGTCACCATTGCAAGTATTCCAAAAATCGCACCAACGTCTACAATCCAATTATTTAAAAATGGAGTTAGTCCATTTACTGCTTCCTCAGTTACCGCAGATCCAGAAACCCCAACTACAATATATTGAAAGACTAGGTATACTACAGCGGGAATTAAAGTACCTAAAATAACAACTTGAATCGATTTTTGTGGATGATTACCACCACTTCGAGAAATACGCACCACTTCCGGAATCACCGCATAACCGGTTAATGCCCCAAAGATTACACCAAATGGAAGCAGGAATTCAAAGTAATTACTACTCGCGATAAATTTAATATTTGAAATATCAACCGCTGGAAACCCAACCCATGCGATTAAACCAATAATTGCTACCATTGCAGTGGTTAACCAAAAATCAATGGCAGACACCACACGAATATTAAAATATGTAATTGAACTTGCAATGATAAAAACCCCAATTGAATAATATATCACATATTCTTGATGACCCAATATTACAACCAGTAAATTCCCAATTCCAATGATATATGCGAGCATTGCCCCCCATTGACCAATAAGAATAAGCCAAAGGGCGATTGTTTTTCCTATTTTTCCAAAATATTTTTCCCCTAATCCAACCAATTGAATCGGGTGATTCGAATCCTGTTTCAAAATTACCCTAACATATAAACAATTAATTCCAAGAACAACTGCAGTCAAGAAAATCATCCATAATAATCCAATGCCATATCCGGCTTTTACCGTTACATAGGGTATCCCAAAGATTCCCGCCCCAATTGTGGTACCCGCTAAAACAAAAACTGCTTGGATGAATGATTTATTCATAAAATTTATAATAACGTATCTGAACAATCATTCGCAAACTTTCTTGTTTTCTTGATACTATATATTTATGTTACGAAAAAAAATATTCTTGATAATTACCCTCCAAGTTTTTGCCTTTATTTGGTTATTTGCCGGTGGGATTTGGTACGGACAAAATCAAACAGCCTTGCCAATCAGTCCAACAATAAACCCAACAATCAACGCAACCCCAACACCCATTTCCATAACAGGACAAACTGAATACGATTTAGTTACCTTAAGTGATTCTAACCCCCCGACAATAATATTTATTGAGGCAATCCAAACCTCAAAATCATTTTGGGGAATTGCTTATTTTCATAATGGAACTAGTTGGAGTCAAACCGATTTATTAAAGAGTAATTTCTCCGTAACCGAAACTAACACTCTAATTCAGTTAGAAAATCAAATCAATATTACTTTTACGATTGATGATCAAACAATTGGATTAAATGTTCCGCAACTTTATACTCCAATTGTAATTCGAGCAAAAAATGAATTTTCAAAATTTGGTGGAAGCACAAATGGGTTTCTGCCATATTTAACAATCAACAACAATCCCCAAAACGTACGCGTTGGGTTATTAAAAGGTTTTAATCGAGACCCCAAACTAATTGACGTATATGATTTGGGTATTAACACAGATTGGATTATGTTTTGGGATCAAGCTGGCAATTTCTTTCATCTCGATAAAACTTCCACCGAAAAAATTAATACCGATTATCCAGCTCATGAATTTTACGCAATTGAAAACTTTGATCAAGCTCAAAATCTAACCGGAACAGTTAATAACCCTAAACTTGCTAATATTAATCGTAATAACGATCAAGTGATCATTTCTACAAATGAATCGGTCTCTCTTACATTAACTAAAATATCTCGATTTGAACGTCCAGCATGGCAAGATATTACTCAAGGCTATTTAATTTCCGATGGTCAGGGTGGATATGGCGTATATTTATCTTTTACTCCGTTAAGCTCATCCAATAATTAAACCTCTGAAGACTGATCCAACAGCGATGAGCGTCGCTATTATCCAAATAATCGCGATGGTAATACCCACTTTTATAGTTAATTTTATGGAATTAACCTTAAAAAGATAAAATCCAGTTACACAAACCGCAAGAATTGGCACCGAAAATACAATTAATGCTTGAATTAAATTTGCTACAAACATATTTATAACTTCAACAGTTGGATCAATTCGTTCCATTGTATTTATTTGATCTGGCATTGCTCCGGAACCTGGTTTTTCTTGTGTCATCGAATTGCTATAGCGATCTTCTTGGACGATCTTAGAGCTTAAAGTCGGATTATTTAACGTAAAATGCAAAATCAAATATGTAATTACACCAATCACCAACAATATCGCAATTGATATGAAAATTGTTTTCTTTTTATCTTTTTTAAATGCACCAACAATAATCGCAACTGGAACAGAAACAAAAGAAATCAAAAGTACTACAAGCTTAACAATTGCAATCGCCGCGACCGGTACACCGATAATTATGGCATTGACTCGATTACTAATAACCAATAATCCAACAACTAAAATAATGATATTTGTCATCATCTGCAGTACCATTATAAATAGATTTTATGGAAAATACACTCAACCCCAAGCTAGTTCGTGGACGAGTTGGTGATCTCACGGATTCGGCTAACCCATTGACATTCTCATTAATTCAAAAGATATTTGGATTTGAAGGACCCTATCGAAAGGTATTATCACAATTCGGAATTGGAAATCTCACCAACAATGACGACTATTTAACCTTAAAAGATGGCATCGTTTATTCAGACATACAAAAAGAAAATGAGATTCTCTGGCAACCAACTGGATATGAGATTAAACAATTTAACAATAAAACTAGTATTATCATTTCTTTACTTAACCACTATTTTCCGCAAAATATTATTAAGTTGTTGAAAAAAACCTTGAATGAAATCAGGGTTATTCAAAATCCTAATG
>CAZZFC010000163.1:0-3080 GCA_964653325.1 uncultured Candidatus Saccharibacteria bacterium
GTTACTGCCAACAATACTAGCGGTGTTGATTTGGACGAGTTATAAATTATTCCTTCCCTTTACTTAATCCTAAGATATAATCTATTCACTGTCTGAACTTTTCTAAAAGAGGTGCTATCATGCCTGATTTTGTTACCACCCCAGGTTCGCGATGGTTAGTCAAAACTGTAACCCAGAACGAACCATGTACAAATCGTATATGTGATTTCCAAATCCAAGCAGGTACAATTCTGGTTTTTCAACAAACACTCACCTGCTGTGGTGGGAATCATCATGTTTTCACCATAGAAGGAACAAGGATTGAAGTTATGTTGTGGGATTTCATGGCAAACCAAAATCTCACGTCAATTAGTTAATTCCGTGGTTGTTGTCTAAATCACTCAGGAGGTTTCTATGCGAAAGAAGCAAGATCGAATTGATCATTGGATCACCATCAAACCTGGTCAACCGTTCATTATTCATCTACTGATTGGCGGGAAACCAGCTGCCATGATGAGTTCTGAACAACCACCTATTGATTGGGATGCTGGAACCTGGGATTGGCTGCTTCATACCCTTCAGGAACATGGTTTGGAGTACCGATTCGAACGGCTGAAGCGGTTTCTCTTGCGCCCTATCTGGCAACAATGGGGTCAAGAACCGCGTCAAGAAATTCTAACCATCGAAGAATGACCTCGAGAGATAATCTTGAGGTCATTTTAAACTAAACAATTACATTGATATAATTCAATTACATCTGATTTTATAAGGAGGAAAAGTGTTAGCAATACCAGTTCGTGGAGGTATGCGCATCATCGCCCAAGGCGCTGATACGATCACGGTCTCATTAGTCCAAGACGAAGAGACCATTGCTGAGTTTGGGATTATCGGATCACCCCTCTCTTGGGGACCACTGGTTTGGGAGGAGATTTCTCGGTGGTTCTGTTGGCGAGGAATCGCAAACAAGTTTGCTCGATTCAGAAGCAGAATGATGCGATCGTTTTGAGAGGAAAATACAATCGTCATCTGGCTCTTCGGGGCCAGGTGACATCTTACAAATCGTAAATAGAAATTCCAAGTCTAGAAAATAATTGGGTTAATAAAAATAATGGTAACCCAACCACATTGCTAAAATCTCCTTCAATTCGCTCCACAATACTGGCTCCAATGCCCTGGATCGCAAAAGCACCAGCCTTATCTAATGGTTCCTTGGTTTTGACATAGTCATTTATTTCTATCGTAGATAAATTTTTAATATAAACTTTGGTGATTTCACAGTCTGATACTTCTTTTTTATTTTCGATATCGATCACCGTAACTCCCGTAACCACATCAACTGTTTTGCCACTCAACATCTTTAGCATTCCTTTTGCCTGAGGAGCTTTCTGGGGTTTACCTAATACCACGCCATTGAGTAAAACTAAAGTATCTGCTCCAATTACAATTCCGTTTTTTAAATTTTTCGCTACACTTTTTGCTTTACCAGTTGCTTGCTTAAGAATTAGTTCGATTGGTTTTATCTTCTCTGTATTATCCTCTACATAATCACTTGGCATAATATCAAAGTTATTCCCAATGAGCTGAGTGAGTAATTCCTTACGACGTGGTGAGCTTGAGGCTAAGATAATTTTTTGTTTCATCTGGCATATTTTCTCATATCAATTCTAGTTTTGTTAGAATAAAGAAGTGAAAAAATATCTTTCCTGGGGACTTCTGACCTATATTAAATTTCTCGCAAAATTAGCTTTATTTATCCATAAGCCCAAAGTGATTGGGATTGCTGGATCGGTTGGCAAAACATCTACAAGAAATGCCCTTTACGCTGGATTAAAAGATTTGATCAAAGTTAAGTTAATCGAAGGTAACTCGGAAACCGGTGTTCCGCTCGGGATTTTAGGGTTAGAACCAGAAAGTTATACATTTAAGGACTGGTTTAAAATCTGTCTTAAAGCACCTTTGGGATTAAACTACATCAAAGGATTTAATTACTTGATTATCGAAATGGGCATCGACGACCCAAATCCGCCTAAAAACATGTCTTACCTACTAACTATCGTCAAACCGGATATCGCCATTTCCTTAAACGCTTCCGCAGCTCACACACAACAATTCGAGAAGGCATTACCCAACAAAAGCATGACCACCGAAGAACGGTATGATTTAATTCTTAAAGCCATTGCGAAGGAAGATACCCAAATTATTACCAAATCGGACTGTAAATTCGCAATCTACAACAATGATGATCCCTATATTGTTGAGTCAATTACCCCATTTATCAAAAACAATCAGACAATCAAATTTTTAAATTTTGGGCAAACTAACAACGCAACAATTACACTTCAAGACTATTCGGTAAATACGAATGGCACTTTTTTTTCATTTGCATTTAAAAATCAATCTCAAGCACTCGATATTCAATTCCCAAATGTAATTATGCCGGAAGTATATAAAGACAGTCTTAGTGCGGTATTGCTGACTGGACTTGCACTAAATTTAAATATGAATTCAATTGCAACTTCATTAACCGACAACCTCCAATTACCGAATGGACGTTCGAGTATTTTTAAGGGAATCAATAAATCGTATCTAATTGATTCCAGCTACAACGCGTCCAAATCATCGATGCTGGCTTTTTTAGATTTGATGCAAAAACTCAATACTAACAATCAACCGATTGTGGTTGTTTTTGGTGATATGCGTGAACTCGGGAATGAAGCCGAAATGGAACATCAAGAAGTAGCCCGAAAAATTATCGAGGTTACCGATTATTGTTTCTGCGTCGGTGTACTAACCCAAAAATATGTCATGCCAATTATTGAAAATAAATTAATTGAAACCAAATGGTTCCCCATTGCCATTACCGCAGGTAAATATCTAGCTAAACACTTACCGATGAACAGCTTAGTTTTGATTAAAGGTTCGCAAAATGAAATCTTTTTAGAAGAGGTAACTTCACAATTACTTTTAGATCGAAATGATCGAAACAAACTTTGCCGCCAAAGTGATTATTGGTTAAAACGGAAAAATCATTTTTTTACTTCCAAGCTCCAAAACTAGCCGCATAGGCAAAATCGATACCAGCATTTTGAGCAGTTTGTTCA
>CAZZFC010000164.1:0-3079 GCA_964653325.1 uncultured Candidatus Saccharibacteria bacterium
ACATTGGCAGTTTCGATAAATAGAAAGAACGATCCCCCTAAAGCAATCTTTTCGAATTCCGGCATATCGGGTACTAAACTTTTGCGGGACTGCAGCATAATCACAAAATTACCGGATTGCACGCTAGCCCATTGGTATTGTTCGCTGTCTTCTTCTTCGGGAACACTATTGATTAGGGTAAAACCCAAGGTATCACAATAAAACTGTACGGTTTTATTTACATCCTCAACCATCAGCTCGGGCGTAAGCTTTGTGAGCATAAATATATTGTCTATAAAAAATTATAAAATTGCAAGTTTATATAAATCCCTTATTAAATTATCCAATTTGCAAAATTAAAATTACCTACTATCTTTATCAGAATTGATAAAAAACACAAGTTACTTAAAGATTAATGTCCATCCCAAATATAGCAAAATCCCAACAATAACAATTTTTCCGACTTTTGTACGCCATATTATCTGGAGTAAATTTGGATATTGAGCTGTAACCGATTGGGGTATTTCGGAACTTTGATAATTGGGAATAATCTCACACTTATCAGGCGAAAAATCATTTTGTGTTTTACAAAAACTACAGCGCCAATGATGTTCGGCTAAGTTAATTTCTCTTGCTGTTTCCGACATCGAAAACCCCGACCTACACTTGCTACAAGTAAGTTGGTAAACCTTTTCCCCACATTTTTGGCAAATTGTTACAATCGGAGCATTTATATCACCCACAAAAATAGCGGCATCTTCTCCACAATCGCAAACAACGTCCAACATATCTTTCCCTTTTGTGAAATCCCAAGCAGATGGATTTATAGCCTGACCGGTTTGATCTAGCATATCAATAATTATGGCAAATCTAGCTTTAAATGCAACTTAATCGATTACTTTTAAAAATTCGTTTTTATACGCCAACGGTAAAATTACTCCCGCCACAAACATTCCAATCGCCGATAGAATAAATAGGGTATTATATCCCCAAGATATTGCAATATAACCACTCATAAACATGGCAACGATTTTTCCCAATGACACAAATACATCCTTATATCCCCATTCAGTCGAAACAAGGTCTTTATCAACAAATCGGGTAAATAATTTAGAAAATGATGGATACTCAATCGAATGAATAATCCCAAGGAGAAAGTAAATAATGTAAAACGCATTCACCGAATTAATCACCACAAATAATAATCGAAAAACTGATTTAAGTAGGTTTCCAATCACAAACCCATAGAAAGACGATGTCACCCCTTTGGCCGAATCATAAAACTTAGAAAACAATGGTTCGGTAAGTAATATTCCAAGCATAAAAATCGCATTTCCTATTCCCAAATGTTTTACGGTCGCACCTGGAATGGTTTGAACAATAAATACGCTAAATACCACCTCGGCAAGCGCCATCGATGAAAAGAAAAAACTATCAGACACAATTAATATTTGAATTGCTTTATTGGCTTTTTTTATCCGATACATGGGAAATATTCGTGAAAACATTCTAAACATTAACTAAGAGTAATGGATAACTTCATATAAATCAATCTAAATCAGATTAACTCAACAAGACCATCTACCACACAAATTCCCGATTGATCATCCAAACTATAGACTTTGTTAGTACGATTCATCGCATATTCTCTGATTTTTTCCGGATCCATATACCCTGGCGTGTGCGGTGAGATTTCAAAATCCACCCAATTTAATCCGGTTAAATCCGTAAGACCAACTCCATTCGTATCCGCCGGTTCCACATTCGCCACTTCAATCGTCGACGTCACCACAATGCTACCAGCACTCACCCAACATAGACTTTATCTTTTATTAATTCTTGCAGTAATTTATCTAATCCAGTTTTTCGTAATTGATCGAGTAAATAAAATGTATTTCCACCCGCAATCCAGGTAGCATCGGAAGCTTGAATTTTACTAACAATATCTGACAATGGTTGTGATGCAATATCAACTTTTTCGATTTTAGATATCCCCATTTTCTTGATATTATCTAAATCAAATTGAATATACGACTTGTCGGTTTCGGGATTTGCGGCAGTTGGAATAAACACGATCGAAATATCTTTCGGGTCTTTACCAACCAATTCAAAGAACTTAAATTTCAAACTATCGGTGGTTAATCCTGCTGAGGTTAATAGTAGTTTCATAATACTCTTATATTAAAATCATATCATTATTCACACGCCAATCTAGCCATTCCTTACACTTGACAATACTATGGGTTGTGATAATATCATTTTCATGTATCGTAGTTCACCCTCGGAAGCTACGAGAGACAGTCAGATTCACCGTCATCTGGCGCAATTTAAAATTAATGACGGACAATTTAATCCGAGGATCTGAGCCGGCTCTCTGAGCTGGCTCTTTTCTTTTTCTAAACCTGAAATAGTTTTCCAATAATATACCCAACTAACGCGGCACCAAGTCCAATCAGTACCATTTGGATTCCCTTTTGCAACCAATTACCAACATATGTTTTGGCTTGATATGCTCCCACCACAAATAAAACCCCACCGCATAAAATGACACTTATAATCATCGGATGATTCTGCGGGATTAATAAAAATGGAATTAGTGGAACTAGTGAACCTAAAATTGCCGATAATCCAACCACAATTGTATCTCGTACGATATTTTTCGTACTTACCGGCTCTAAACCCAATTCCTCAAGCATCATGTTTTTCAACCAAACCTTCTCATCACTGGTGATGGTATTGACGATTGAATCCAATAAATCTCCGGAAAAACCTTTTTGGATATAGATTGCGCGAATTTCGTCACGCTCAAGTTCGGGGTGATTTTTAATTTCCGTTTCTTCCCGTTCACATTCTTTTTCATAAAAATCTTTATCTGCTAACTTCGAAGTGTAGGCTACCGCTGCCATCGAAACTGATTCAGCAAACGCCGCCGCTAATCCCGCGACTAGCACTATCCGGGTGTCGGTACCCGAAGCTGCCACACCCAAAACCACACCCAAAACATTCACGATTCCATCTTGACCGCCCAAAATTAAATCACTTCAGTACACAAGTTTCGCACTTCAATTAGGTTAGGTAGCTACTAATTCATATTCCAATT
>CAZZFC010000165.1:0-3021 GCA_964653325.1 uncultured Candidatus Saccharibacteria bacterium
TTCACCTTCCATTTATCATATTTTATTTTTTCATTCTCATTCCATCTCTTGTAACTCAATTCTATTAATCTCAACTTATTATCATACGAGCTTGCCCATTAGGCTTATAATATATGCTAGCGGACTTATTCGAACCTTCTAACTAAAACCACACTGGGAGGTGTGCTATGGCAAAAGCTATCTTGTGCCTGGCAGGCGCGTTTCTAATGATCGTACTCGGTCTTGTCGGAATCCAAAAAGGTCTCGACGGGAAAATCGATATTGGGAAACTCAACGTTCAGTTCCCAATCGAAGTGCAAGGCTACATGAACTACCAAGCACCAGAACGAGTCGAAGCTACCGGCGAAGCTGGGAAGTTTGAGGTCATTGGTTTGCGAGTTGAGATCGGCAACAGCCCAACTCCGACTTTCACACCGACGATAACGCCAACACCCAGCCGGACACCGGCACCAACTATTACACCGAAGGTCACGGCAACAATCACACCAACGCTTCAAATCGTGACAGCTCAAATCGGCTACAACGACGTTATTTCACCAGATGGTTTGTACATCATTGATGTGACAAACCGAACAGTGAAACCAATCGCGGCCGATCAACTCCATTGCGATGACAACGTCAAAGACGCTACCAACCGATGGATGCACTGGAGTTGCCCACATCAGACGTGGGAAGTCGGTGCGAGTGCGAATGGCCGGTATCTTGAGATCGTTGGCATTGATGCTACTACCGTGCCGGTCTGGACTGAAACTCCAACTGCCACCGCGACGACAACGTCGTCTCCAACAGTCACCGCAACGCCGACGATCACGCCAACACCAACCAATACACCTGGCGCGATCATTCGCTACTACCAAGAAATAGAAGGCGGCGGACCCCAGCGGATTTTTGGGTTATGGGCTGGGGTTATATTAGTTCTGGGATTGATTTTCGGCGGAGTTGGATATCTCATCCGCCGTAAGTTACGTAAAACTTGATATCCACAGCTGCGAGTTTTGTGCAGGAAGGGTTACCCGACTTCTTCCTGCACATCAATATATTCCTATAATATTTAAGATTGACTAACTATAGGATTTGTGCTATTGTGCGCTTAATTTTCCTAGAACCTTAATAAACAACATCATCTTCAATTTCTCCTTCCTATTTTCATTGAGATTGTGAACTAATAATCGATAAATTTGTTACTTTTCCGTCTCAATGAAATCATTCTCAAATTCAACCTCATGAAAGGAGAAATGCCATGAAACGTAAACAATGGTTGGCGGCCTTCCTCGCCATGATCCTCGTCCTTGTCATTTCTTGTGCATCGGCTCATAAAGTCAATGCCCAAGGAACCATCATCGGCTGTTACAAGTCCCTCGACCAAGGTGGAACAATGCGAGTTGATGAATCTACCGGATCCGGTTGGACTTGCGAAGCTAACGGATGCATCGTGTGCCGTGGTGGTACCTGCGCTTCTGGACAAGGAGCGAAAGGCTATGGTACTGAACGCTGCTTCGGTGCGGTCTATGGATCCGGTGGATCTGGTGGCGGTGCTAGCTATGGCTATGGAACGACGACTTCAGGAAATTCTTCTGGCATTACTGCAGTCGATCGAAGTGCCGAAATCGCCGCCCAGCAAGAAGCTACACGTCAAGCAACTGCTCGAGAAGAAGCCGCCCGTCAGGCGTTCCTGCAGGGAGAACTTCGGAAGTTACAAACCGCGAAGGAGTTCGACGTCCAACTGCAACCCGATGAAACCGGACTTTCACCAGAGGGGTTGTGGACTCTTGGTCAATATGACAGTAAACGAACCATAATCCCGCCAGGTGCACCTTGCAACTTCAACCTGTTCAACTACGTTGAGCAGCGTTGGTGGCAATACATGTGTGGACCAAACACTTGGGCCAAATTTGGCCATGATGGCTTGCCGTACTACAAGATTCGGCAGGTCTTCGCTGCGCCAGTCACGTCCCAACCGACCCAACCGAAACCTCAACCGACAACGGCTACCCGGGTTGTGCAATCTGGCGCGAACGGCCAGCCATCTGGCCAATACGCCAACGACGACCAAGGATCCCAAAACCAGGTAGGAGACCAACAAACCCCTACCTCAGATGACGAATCTGGCGGATCACTCTGGCTGATCTTCCTGGCGCTTCTGATCATGACCGGGGTAGTGTTCTACTTCTATCGCCGGTTTGGTCGAAGTCGACCCAAATCGAACAAGATACATGGAAGTGACGCAGCCGAGTTGGCTGATGACGATCTAGATCTAGCCGATACCAGTGATCAACCGGATTGATCATCCAGGATCTAGAAGTCTCTAACGGAAATACGAATATGTGAGCGGGTGCATGCAAATGTATCCGCTCATGTAGATATATACTTTAAACTTAAATACCTATTTTATATTGATATAAATTGACAAACTATGGGATACATGTTATTAAAAAGCTATTAAACATACGTATTGGAAGTGTAATAAATCACTTCATTTATTTGTACCTTAAAAAGGTAATATTTTTCTGTGCCCAGCTAGGGCATTTTTTGTACATGCTTTAACTGGGCACAGAAACTGCATTTGTCACTTCTGATCAAACAACAACCCAAAAGGGTTCTCACAAAGAAAGGAGATCCAACATGTTTATGCAATGGTTGATGAGCAACAGTATCACCGCGATCATGTTCTGCTTACTGTTTGTAGCTGTCGCGATTGCCTTCGTGTTCAAGCCCGACATCGTCAAGACACTGGTGAAAAACGTAACACACCCATTCTGGGGCATCGGCCAAATCGGAGATGGTATAAGAGAAGTTCTTGCCGGTTTCGGCGCGATGGAGGAAGGGATCGGTGCTATCTTCGACGGATATGGCACCTACATCGGCCAGATCAATGCTCCCAGCACCTACTCAGGAAATGGAGTAGCGATAAGTATCTACCCTAACCTACCCCAACATGCCGGGCAATCGATGCGAGATTTTGCCCTACCAATGGCAACAGCAAAACTTGGTGAATGGGGGCACCAAGACACCGACGGCCTT
>CAZZFC010000166.1:0-2933 GCA_964653325.1 uncultured Candidatus Saccharibacteria bacterium
TTCGGTACCTGAATTCTACCCCCACTGGATCACTTCGTTTTAGAACCTAAGCTAACTTGTTGCTTTGAAATATAATACGTTTATGCAACTAATTATTATTCGTCATGGTAAAACTACTTACAATCTCGAAGGTAAACGTCAAGGTTTATCTGACACTCCCCTTTGTGATGTCGGAATTCAAGAAGCCCAAGAATTAAAAACCCAGGTAAATAACAATGTCGATATTGTGATGTCTTCACCCTTAAGTCGTGCCAAACAAACAGCGGAACTTATCTTTCCCACATATCAACTGATTGTTGAACCGTTGTTAATTACCTATGACTTTGGTGAGTTAGACGGCACTTTGTTTACTGACCCATTTGAAAACTACCCAAGCAATCCAATCGAAAGGTACAACAACAAACAATACTTGATACCTAAACAGGGTGAATCATTTCATCAGTTTGCAAATCGCTGCCAACAATTTGTCGAAAAAATAAAGTCCGAATATTCAATTTATACCTCAATCGCCGCGATTACTCATTCCACTAACCTAGAGGTTCTAAAGGCTTTGTTCGAACAAAAATCTTGGTTTACCTATTTGGGCCAAGCAAAAACTTTTCATGGTTTTCTAACTATTGAAATATAATTATCCTGGTTTTGTTTTCTAGAATTCCAGTTTTGATATTTTTAAAATATCAATTCCATACACATCTCGATATACAATATCTGCTGAACCATACATGGCTTGGCTAAAGTCAAACCCTAATATCTGAAAATACTTTTTTACTGTTTCTTCGTTTTGGGCTTCAATCTCTAACCACGGATCAATCATTGGCCAGGTATCAATATCAAAAACCGCATCATTGATTTTCCATTCTTCTCGGTAATTTTGCTGTAGATTATTTTTGGTATAACCTAAATTAATAATAAATTTATCCGCCTGATTAAAATCACTCACATTAAAACTAATTTCCCTGGTTCCATCAACACTTTTTCCATTACTGACCTGTTTCAAAGCTAAAGTAATTTTTCCGCCTTCATCTCGCAATCGAATCCATGCTCCCTTGCTTTTCAACTCTGGATTATCATAAGTTGCCCGAGTAAACAGCTTTTCAGAAAATACCAATTCAGCTTCAATTTGTTTGAGTTTTACCCGTACTTCATCCTTATTGATCTTGATGATTTTAGCTTCAAATTCAATATCCATTTGTCTATTTTACTCTACCTCCTTTGCCATTTGCCAGATAATCTCAAATAGTTGTTTCTGAAACCGGGCGACCTTTTCGTTATAGATCTCCACTCCAAACACTTCCCCCTCATACCAATTATAGATCCCAACAATATCGTTATATATATCTAGCTGATGATCGATTTTAAGTACCGAATTTGATATATATCGAGATGGAAAATTCGGTGCATCTCCCCACAACTCCCGCTCGCTGTATTTGTCACGATTTTGTAAGTATTCATCCGAGTAAATATCCCGCCAAATTAAATTACGATGAGTAAACTCATCCCGCCATTTTTCCAAAAAATCTGCACCAATAATTTCCGCATATGGCCGATAGGTAAATCCCACGCCTTCCTTTTTCATCTTCAGTACATTCCATGCCATTTGCCGAATTCCTTCCTGGCCGCGATAGAATAATACTTTGGTTTGTTTATCTGACAAGCTTCGGATATTCGAAAGCATTGGTGTAATGATTGGCAGTTGTTCTTTGAGTTTAGTTACGTTATCTTCTTGCTCATTAACCATGCGCCCAATCACATCAATTCCGGTTGGCATAATTAGTGTGGTATTCTCCTCAATGATTTCTTGGACTAAACCCTTCAACTTTAATCCTTCGATAATCCGATACACATTCGTTCGATTAATTCCAGTTTGGCGAGACAATTGCAGTTTGGTCTGTGTACCGTGTTCCACTAATGCTTGGTACAGTTTTATTTCTTCATGGATCAATCCTAAGTTTGAGAGGAATGAATCTAATTTATGAATTGGTAATTTAACAACCTTGTTCACCATCTGGACATCAATTATACATTATTAGGCCGATAATATAAACTAATCTCAGTTATGACCAAATTAAATACTAAAAAACAACAAATTGCGGTAATTACTGGAGCAAGTACGGGAATCGGTAAAGCAATTACCATAAACTTACTAAAAAAAGGATATTTTGTAATCATGTTAAGTCGAAAATCCAAACATTTGAACGAACTAACCGCTGAACTAAAACAAAAAGCACTAACGAATTATCGAGTTATCCCAACTGATTTGTCGAACATGTATTCAGTTATTAACGCCACACTGACAATCGCAAAACAATTCAAACATATTGATTTGTTTGTGCATGCCGCCAGTCAATATCATAACCGAACCAAAGCGTTTACCAATATCGCGCTAGCCAACTATCAACCAACTGAAGTTATTGATACGCTAAATATCACCCTAACCACACCAATGCTATTGGTTCAAGGACTCATCCCAGGAATGAATCAAAACTCCAAGATTATTTTTATTTCCGGAACATTTGAAGATGGCGCGAAAGGTTGGTTACCCTACTATGTTGCTAAAAAGGGATTAGAAGATTTAACGGTTGGATTATCGCAGGAATTAGCTGATAAAGGAATCAAAGTTAATTGCATTTCACCGTCGGATACGTTAACTGATAGTTACAAAAAATTCTTTCCCGAATATGCCAAACCTAATACTTGCCTTTCGACTGAGGATATCAATCGCTGGGTCGATATTTTAGTCAATCCCCAAACCGGAAATATTATTAACAAACAAATAATTGAACTCAAGAAATAGATCGGCGATTGTCATTTCGAACGTAGAGAGAAAACTCTTTCCAGTTTCAATTACAACAAGTCATCAAAGATATCCCTCCAACCCGGATTCATAGACTGAATTAATTGTACTTTCTTTTCTCTCCGCCACTTCTTTATTT
>CAZZFC010000167.1:0-2932 GCA_964653325.1 uncultured Candidatus Saccharibacteria bacterium
ATGTAACCGTTGTCGTGGGCGTAGACATGGATTACCTCCACGAGAATAAAATGAGCAACGACTATATCGTAAATGTAAAAGGGGTAAATGGAAACATGGAATTCATCCTTATCCGACAACTGGAAGTATTATTGATACAGTTGTGCCTTTTCCTATAGTACTTGTCAATTCGATTGTACCGTGATGTTGTTCCACAATTAATTTGCAGATATATAATCCAACCCCTACCCCTTCATAATTGTAAGTCATTAAATCAGTACCTCGTTGAAATTTATTAAAAAGATTCTTTTGTTTTTCTTCCGATACACCAACCCCATGATCGGCAACAACAATCATGCCGAGCTTTTTGTCCCGCGTCACACTTACCTCAACAATACCACTTTCGTTAGAAAATTTAATTGCATTTTCAATAATATGGATTACGGCATCGATGATTTGCGCCCCAGCTACTTTAACGAGTACTGGTTCCTGGGTAAATCGTTCGATCAATTGAATCTTCTTCTCGTCGATTTCGGATCGTTTAATACTTACTGATTCTTCTAAAATTTTATTTAGATCGATTTCCGCAACTTCAACCCGTACACTTTTATCACTTTCTAAGTTAACAATCTTTAGTAGATTTTCCGATAAATAATCTAAGCTTTTTAGTGTCTTTTGCATTTGCTCAATCAATTGATTATCAACACCTTCCACCATCGACAAAGCCTCAATCCCACCCTTAAGCTCCGCAACTGGGGTACGCAAATTATGTGAAGCAATTGTAATAAAATCATCCTTTACTTTGTCAATAGTTTTTAACTGAGTAATGTATCCTTTTAGACGACTGGCGATGGTGTTAATACTATTCGCTAAAGTCTCCATCTCATCTCCGGACTTGACGGTAACTTGAGTACTTAAGTTACCCTGAGCAATTTGATTCGCCGCCGTTGAAATTATATTAATTGGCTTAATTAAATTTTTACTTAAAAACCACCTGGTTAAAAACCAGATTAGAGATAGGGCTATCAACCCCGAGCTTAATGTAAATATAATCTGAGAATTTCCGATATTCTGATCGCTAGCAATATTCGTCGCAATGAATATAACATATGGCTTTACGCTACTTGTAATTTTAGTAATAATATATGGATCTCCCTTATATGCAGTTGACATAATTTTATCAATTTGCACCTTTTGCCCAAGTTCCGAAATGAGATTACTTGCATTTGAGCTGGATATCAACATTTTCATATCTTCGGAAAAGATTGCCACGGTGGTGTTTTCATTTGAAAGATTTACCACGTGTTCAATGACATGATTATTAAGTCCTTGTTCTTCCTCAAGCACACCATTTAAGGTATTTTCCACAATCTGACTAATTCGGATAAATGATGCCCTACTCATATCGGAACGTCTTTTAATACTGGATACCGTCATAAATCCACCCAAAGCGAATATTGCCAGAGCTAACATTAAAACCATATGAAAAGTGGTTTTATTCTGCAGATTTAATTTCATCTTTGCCTATTAGTGTACCATTAATATTTAACCCGATCGATTGAACCAATCGGTTTTCTTTGCTATCCTAGAAACATGGATCCCAATACTCATCCCGACGGAAACACCTCAACTAAAAAATCATCCTTTATTCGCCCGTTAATATTTTTAATGTTGGGAGTTGCTCTGGGAGCATTTTCTCAAACTGATCAATGTCGAAAATTTATATCGCAGATCACTTCTTTTGTCCAACCATCCATCACCCCATCTCCTTCAACCCTACAACCAACGAATCCACCTAATTCGGAAACCCAAACCACTCTTGTTGGGGTAGTAAGATCGTCTGGACTCAGTGCCGATCTCCAAGCGCGACTTGATTTTATTGGTCGATATCAGATTACGGACCTTGGTCCGAACTCAACGTATCCTTTTAATTCATATTTTATAAAGGATGATTTACCAGAACTTTATACCAATTTAGGTAAATGTGTATTCCTTCAAGGGACCGTAAACAATACTCTCGAGTCTACTCTCCTTCTAAATCCAAACGAAATTTTTTTCTCTGTTACCAACTTGACACCACTAGCATACACCCAATGTTCACCGTATTTTGATCCAGTTGATCCGATTACCCCCACCCTCAAATCTCAAATATTTACCGGTACAATCCAGCGAACAGACCGCGTGGCGCCAGATATTAACTATGATTATGAACTAATTCTTGATGAGCCATTTGTCGATGAATTCAATGCCTCCGGACTTCCTCTCACTCAAACTAGACTAACAATCATGCCGAGATCAAATACAATCTGGCAACAAATCGAAGAAACCATTGGACAAAAAGTTCGAGTAATTGGAACAATGGAATGGGGATATGCCGAATCACGCCACTTTGTAATCAAGGAATTAACATCAAATCAATAACCGTTATTACATAACATCTACTTGACGACCAATTACTCGCAACCAACTTCAACATCTGACGCAAAACCGCTATCATCACATCCGTCCTGAATCACTTCAATTTGACTAATTATCATTTCATTGTAGTGATCACAGCACGGATGCATATAGCGATAAAACTGACGGTCAACCAGGGAATTAAAGCACCCTTTAAAACTTCCGGATGCCGAGTTCAACATCATTTGTTCGTGTCCGTTTGTTAGTGACATATTATATATTCACCTCCTCTCAGACGTACGCATACCTTTCTTGCTAATTTTATATTTATCTTCTAATTAGTTTAGAAAGCGTTGCACCCGCAGTAATTTATTACGTAGGGTGTACTAAATAATACTATACTGCAAGATCCAACATTTTATAGGTCAATTTCCAGACAGTTCGCTGACACAGTTGCACATTAATTACTCACTACAATCAATAAAATGCAACTATTCGATAAACTACATTAACGGTAAAATATCGTTATGATCATTTCGAAAAGAAGATTCATGCA
>CAZZFC010000168.1:0-2891 GCA_964653325.1 uncultured Candidatus Saccharibacteria bacterium
TAAATAAACTCATTAAGTCATTTAATTGCCAAACCGGTTCAACACTCGCTTCCTGAAATACATTAGTAACATCTGATGTGATCTCATTAACCCGACCAACATATAACCCAATTGAATAAACACCACCTTCACCACTTGATACTAATAAATCACCTTTTTGCAGGATTTGCGAATGGGATACTTCAGTAAGTTTTAATTGCGAATTAAATTGACCAATCACAATTCCGGCCAAAGCTTCGTTGTTATCCCTGATAATTCTGACTGGTACTTTGCTGCTAACTGCAAACACTGGTAAAATCATAGCATTCGTATCGGTAACTTTAATCACCCGACCAATTAATTTTGAACCATATACGGCAATTGAACCCTCGGTGATTCCATCGTTTTTTCCTTTATCGACATTAATTACCACCGAATTTGCCACGATTTCACTCCCCACCACATATGCCATCACTTTTGGAACTGATCGCTTTCCTAATACATTTAATTGATTCCTAAGCGCAAGATTCTCATCCTTTAACCGATCAATTTCTAATACTTGGCTCGTTAAATTATCAATCTCATCTTTTAGTTTTCCATTATCCTGATAAACCTTTGGTAATGAAATCACAAACTGGGCGGTTTGTTGAATCCGAATCCCAATTTCGGTTAAGTTTTTCATCACGGGATTAGATATAATATGCAGTTTGCTACGGATATTACCAATCGCAAATGCCCGGTCTGCCATTACTAAAATTAAACCAATCAGAGTTAGAGTTAAAACTTTCCGTAACATAACTCCCCCATTATATAGTTAATCCCAAATCAATTTTTACGCTCTACTCGCGTTAATCGTTGTGAGGTATAATCACCTTGATACTATGGCATTATTTGATTCCCTGGCGGATACCCTCTGGAAATATGTTACTTACGACATCGCCATTGATCTTGGTACTGCAAATACTTTGGTATACATTTTAGGTAAAGGTGTCGTGATTCGTGAACCATCTACGGTCGCGATCCATAAAAAAACTAAAGAAGTGATTACCGTTGGTGCCGAAGCAAAACGCATGATTGGTAAAACTCCAGCCAATATTATCGCGATTCGTCCATTAAAAGATGGAGTTATCTCAGATTTTGATGCGACGGAGGCAATGCTTACTTATTTTATTAAAAAGATCCATAAATCCCGCGGGCTATTTAATATCAAAATCCCAAAGCCCCGGGTGGCAATCGGTATTCCATCGGGTATCACCGAAGTTGAACGTAAAGCCGTCATTGATGCCACTTTACGAAGTGGAGCACGCAAAGTATTTTTGATTGAAGAACCAATGGCAGCAGCAATTGGTGCGGGCCTATCTGTGGAGGAAGCTACCGGAAATATGATTGTCGATATCGGAGGTGGCACATCCGAAATGGCCGTGATTAGTTTGGGTGGAATTGTGGTGAGTCGATCAATTCGCGTTGCCGGGGACGAATTTGATGAAGAAATTATCGCTTGGGCAAAACAAAAACACAACTTATTGATTGGAACCAAAACCGCCGAGGACGCCAAAATTACAATTGGGGCAGTGATGC
Source organism: uncultured Candidatus Saccharibacteria bacterium (assembly GCA_964653325.1). Classification (GTDB taxonomy): domain Bacteria; phylum Patescibacteriota; class 4484-211; order 4484-211; genus CAZZFC01. The sequence goes on from CAZZFC010000168.1 coordinate 1,558, forward strand.
CTCACGACCTAGAAAGTGAGTTACAAACCACAACTATCCGTGGTCGAGATTTAAAAACCGGTTTACCCAAAGAAATTACTGTTTCCGAGGATGATATCGCCGAAGCTTTGGAACAACCGATTAAATTAATTATCGAAAATATTAAAGATACCATCGAAGAAACCCCACCCGAGTTGATTTCTGATCTATATGCCAATGGAATAATCTTAACCGGTGGTGGATCGCTACTAAAGCGACTGGATCAACGCATCGCCAAAGCTACCCAAATGCCAGTAACCCGCGATGAAGATCCACTAACAACCGTTGTTCGGGGTTGTGGTAAAACTTTAGAAGAAATTGGTCTGCTCAATAAAGTACGCGTATTACAAAGCTAAAATGAAAATTGTCTTTTTTGGAAGTGACTATTATTCAACGCTAGTTATCAATGAATTAACTAAAAACCCAAACTGTGAAATTCCTATGGTCATCACCGGTGTTAATGATCCCATCTATCCGTTTGAATATGAAACAATTAATCAAATTTGCCTCCGAAACAATATCCCCGTGATTAAAATTAGCAGCAAAGATGATTTTGCTTCTCACCAAGAAGCACTTAGAATTTTAAAATTCGATCTCGGACTTGTCGCTTCATTTGGATATTTAATCCCAAAATCAATTATCCAAATACCTCGGTTAGGCATATTAAATATTCATCCTTCCCTACTCCCCGAATACCGTGGCGTAAGCCCAATGCAGCAGACTATTCTTGATGGAAGAGATAATACTGGGGTGACAATCATGAAAATTGATCATCGTTTTGACACCGGTGAGATTATCCAACAACATATTTGCCCAATCGCAGACACTGACACGACATTATCTTTAGCACAAAAATTATTTCCAATTGGTGCGAGCATGTTTTTAGATATTATTAATAAATATCCACAAGGAAACTTTCCCGTTATGCCACAAAACGGAACCAAAGCTACCCAAACAAAACTAATCACAACCGAACAAGCCTTTCTTAATCTTAATGATTCCGACGAAATGAATTACCGAAAAATTCATGCATTTTATCCCAAACCCATGACCTGGTGTTACCTTCCTGATTTAATTAATAAATACTCCCCTCATCCTAATCCCAATCTACCTCCAAAATGGCAAAAAGTGCGGGTTAAGATTTATGAATCCGAAATGATTGACAAACAACTGTTTCCCAAAACACTTCAGTTAGAAGGGAAATCTCAAATTACCTGGCAACAATTTACCTTAGGATATTTACAATAAGTAACTCTGCTTCATGAATAAGTTAAGATACATATGCGACATTGAAGGATGACGCATACGGGGATTAG
>CAZZFC010000169.1:0-2889 GCA_964653325.1 uncultured Candidatus Saccharibacteria bacterium
TGTGAGTTTGGATGAGAAAGAGTTTGAGGAGCCGATGAAGGGATAAGTGATGGATTATAGGTTTTTGAGATGGTAAAATCAGGTATGGCAGAAGCTAAATTTGATGTAATGAGGGGTTTGGCATCGTATGTGACCAGTAAAGAGAAGGTGTCGGGTATAACTGGGATTGAGATGGGAATTACACCAAAAGCAGAAGAGTTGGCTTCAAGAATGTCAAAATTGGTTAAGGAGGGTGTTGGACCGACTGAGAGAGGGATGGCGAAACAAGAGATGGTGCAGGAGTTTGGTGATAGGTTGATAGCGTTGCACGCAGAAGATCAAATTCATTCAGTGTCTGAGTTAATGGTCTGGCTTAATGCCAATCAGCCGGATGCGACAAAGACAATGACTTCAGATGAGTTGGGATTAGTACAATTGGCTTATGACACGAAAGATGGAGTGGCGTTGGCGATGGTAGCTAATACAGGAGATAATCTGGATGCAAAATTAAAGGGAGTTATGTGGGGAAGGGGAAATAGTGGGGCAAAGGTAGAAAAAGAATTAGGCTTTGATAAAGGGCCGTCGACAGTTTTGGAGGGTCTTGGAAATGAGGTTTTAAAAACAGCCATAACCGATAAGGATTTGGTGGTGGTTTTGAAAAAGTTGGGGATTGGTATGAATGTAGGAAATGTCGGAGCGATCAGAGAATCAATAATTTCAGTCGGTAAAATGTTTGATAAGGATCCTGATTCGGTTGAGGTTAATATGGTTTATGAATATCTAAATGCGATGCAGGCGGGTGCGGATGCGGAGAGATTTGGTGGAGGAAGAAGAAGGGTGCCGTTAGTGCCGAAGATGGGTCCGCCTGGTGCTGAAGGTGCCGAATATGGGACCGATAATTATGAGGCTCCTTTTCATGTAACAAAAGAAGACTTTGTTGGAGCTCTGAGAGATGGCGGGCAAGTAAGGTGGGAGTCTTCGGACCCACCGACATGGGGTAGACATTTAGAAGAAAAGAATCCAGACAGAAGGAGAGAATTAGCAAATCGAGATTATTTCAGAAACAGAATTCACAATGGGGCAGAATGGAATTTGCATTTTGAAAATGATTTTACAAAGATAAGAACTAACCCGGAATACTTTATGAATAGTGACGAGTTGAATAATTACTTTAACGGGGAAGCGAAGTTAGCGGGACACATGATCCTGAAGGATTTAATGAGGTTTTATCAAAAAAAGAACGGGGTAACAATGATGGTATTTGATACTTCCGTTGACGGGATTACTATTAACCAAAATGTACAAGATAGAATTAAACATAGATCGATTTATACGGACGAAATTGCCTTGAGACTGGCGATGTATAGAGAAATTCCGAGATTGAAAAATGAATCTGAATCTGAATTTTTGAAGAGGATAAAAAGAGAATCAAATAAATGGTTTGAGAGGGCTGTGCCAGAATCGGCTCCAGGTGGGACGATACCAAAACTTCCAGACTGGGTGACGGATGAGGATAAGATGACGTCCTATTCGATGCAGGAATTGTTTTTTATTTTTCATGTGTATTCACAGGCCGACAAAGATCGGATGTTTACGCCGACACCAAGGCAAATTCAGGATAAACAGAGATATATGATTTGGCCAGAATATAAAATGGCTAGAAAAGCGGGCGCAATAGGGAAGAGGTTAAGACCATTGGAAATTGGTGTTCCCGGTGAAATAGAGTCAGAGACGGGTCAATATAAAGCAGAACCGGTTACCCCACTACAAATCTACGCACAATATGCGATGGATCTGGAAGAGGTGATAGGGGGGCCGGCTGATGGGAGAAAAACAGTAGCTGAAAAGATTTATGATGGGGATATTGTATTGGGTCCGGAGAATATGATGATGAGTTTTTTGGATTTATTGGTTGTTAATACAAAAGAAAAAGGGAAAAGAACCTTATCGGAAGCGTTATTTTATGATCTGGACTTTGAATTTCCAAACGAGCAGGTTGATGCAATGGCTGATTGCCGCGATACGGCAGAACAATGTGATGATGCCTGGAAGTATTTTAAAGGAGAGGTTCCGTGGCCAAGCGGAAAGAAAAATGAAATGAATGCATGGGTTAGTACGAGAAATAAGGTTTTCGGTTTAACCAGAAGTCTGAACCAAAACGGAAAACCAATTTTTACAGATCTATTAAGAGACCCAAAGGTGGTGGCGGCCCTAATGTATTGTTCGAGAGGTGTTGATTCAAGATCGATAGCGATTGGCTATCCGGTTCTTGATGGGGCAATAGATAATTCGACTTATGCAACCATGGTTGACTATGGGGTTGACGCAATGAAGCTGGTATCTGATTGGGCGAATCCACGCGAGGTTAAAAATGTATTGTTGGGGAAGGGGGTAAGTAGACAAAAGATGTCAATATTGGCAGGATTGGAGCAAAATATTAGGTTGTTGAAGAAAGATTTTCGATATGAAAAGCTAATGAAAAAATATGAAAATCAATTGACTACATTACAAAGAAGAGACGAACCTAGTTATGAAGATCTTGAATTAAACCGACTATATGCGGAAGCGAAGAGGTTAAGTAAGGTTGGAAATAGGGAAGAACTTGGGATAACACTGAATAAAATCAGGAAATATTCTTTAGTGGATTAGTGACTTAGTTGTGGCGATCTTTTATAGCGCCCACTCCTCTTTCAGCTTTAACAAAAGTTTCCTGAAGTTTTAAGAAACCTTTTGGTTCCTGACCCTGAGCTCTGGCTTCTGTGGTTTGTTTATCAACATGGCTGGCATGGGCTTCGAGCGTGGCTTGTTTAGCCATAGCGAATTCTTTACTCTTACCTAGATCCAAGTTTTCGCCGATGGCTTTGCCCCAAGGCGAGGGCTTGATCATAAAGATAAATTCGGGAACCATGG
>CAZZFC010000170.1:0-2872 GCA_964653325.1 uncultured Candidatus Saccharibacteria bacterium
ATCCGTCTGGAGTCACTTGGGTTACGATTTCGATCCGACCCCAAGGCCAAGGCTTCTCGGAATTCCCCATGCAATTCGACAGTCCCACCAATCTGTGGGAATTCCAGATGGATACGCGTGCCGCACCCAGTGTTGCAGTAGTTATTTAATTAAATCTATCCTGTGTTGGTAGGTTTTGTTAAGTAGCTCAACATTTATTTTGCTTGACATGACATATACATTAACATATAAACAAACCAGATGAAAAACAAAAAAATACTTTTAAGTCTAATTGCCTTTCTAGTGATTGTAAGTGGTTATTTTGTTTGGACAACCCATGGCGATGATATTACCTTCCGCATTTCCCCTACTTCAACACCAACCCCCGATCCAGAATATGCTGATTGGAATACTTATACTAATGATGAATATGGATTTAGTATTAAATATCCAAAAAACTGGTTTGTACGTGAGGAGATACAAAACGAAACTTCTTTCACCCAAGGTTTTTCATACAATAGTATAACCACTACTACTTTACCTTATGATGTAATTAACTTTACGCTATCATCTGAAAATAATCCTATCGATAAAACTCAGTTCTGGTCATTTTCCAGTGAAAAATTTGATTACTTAAGTAAACAAGAGATAGGTACTAAAACAGCTGTAAGCTTTCTAGCATCAACCTATGAAACTGAATTTGAAATAAAAAACAATTTTGGAATAAACGGCTACTCATGCTACTTAGTTGATATAAAAGCAATATCTGAAGGGACTGAACCATTTTATAATTCAGAGATTGAATGTTTAATAAATCATAAAATTTATAAGATCTCCGCAAGTCATTATGATAATCGATCAGATTTACCTGAAATTTCAGAAAAAATGATTAAGTCTATCCAATTTGATAATTAGCTATAAGCCCTTGTTTTCCGTATAGTAAAGTAAATTCTCCTAATTGACCAGGCTATATATTTAATGATATATATGTATTAGCTTAGGGTCTTCCTGAGTGAAGTACCTTACCAATCTAAGGAGGTTTTCCATGAGAACGTTCTGGAGGTTGTTTGTCGGAGTGTGTTTGCTGTTCACAGCGTTTGCAGTAAGCACAAGTGTATCAAGCGCTGATTCGATTATCATCCAATGGCCCGTTACTAACGGTGCCAGCAATATCTCGGGACACTATAGCATATCTGAGTACTTTCACCCAGCTATTGACATCGTCAGTTGGGGTGACAACACAATCTATGCAGCACAAACAGGTACTGTTATTCAATCCGATTGGACAGTATCTGAATGTAAGCGGTATGGACCCTCAGTTCAAGTCGAGATTACGCATAATGAAGCTGAATGGAACGCTTCTCTCCCTGATGGATGGTGGAAATCTTCTGTCTGTGGGGGATATTATGTCAAGATACGCCACCAAACTTCAGACGGAGTTATCTACTACACTTCCTATCACCATCTCAACGGAACAGAATATCGTTCTCCAGTTGGAACCAGTGTAGTTGCGGGACAACCTATCGCAACGATGGGATCTACCGGTGCTGTTACTGGTAAACATCTTCACTTCATCCTCAACACAGACGCGGGTACATTTACAGGAGGAACGCTTAATCCCGAACTCTACCTCGTAGAGAATGTTTGCGGGTGCGGTGTGGTATGTCCTGGAGAAGGATCTGGACATTCTGACATCTTCAAGGCAGCCTATGATAACGCCGGTGGACAATCAGTTCTTGGCTGTAGCCAAAACGGAGCTCACTGGGCGGGCGGAATTGTGAATGGAACGGACTACAACCTTGTCTTGCAAGACTTCTTGAAAGATGGGGTGTGGAACGTCATCATTCACGACGAACCCAACCTAACTCAACAAGCCTATGTGCTCCTGGATGATTTCCGCGAAACGTACTTCAATATTGAGAATTGGTGGATGACCCTGGGTGCACCGCTCAACAACGAAGACGACGCGGCTACATCTCCTCAAGGCACAACCGGTCGTTGGCAGCAGTTCGAAAGCGGTCAGATCTACAGTTCCCACTTCGGAACTTTTGCTACGTATGGCAAAGTGTACAACTTTTACTATCACTACAATGAAGGAGGTACCCACTCAAACCTTGGATTCCCAACTGGGCCGATGTTACCGTTGACGAATGCAACTACACAAACTTTTGAAGGTGGTGCCGCTGTTTACTGCCCGAACCAAGGAGCTTGTACTAAAGTCATTGGCACATTCTGTATCCCACCCACACCTACTCCACCACAGGGATCCTTGTACCGCAAGGTACACGGCTTGGCAGCGATGCTCTTTGAGCCATGTGACACCGACACTACAACGCCAACTCAAGGTACAGCGCAACTATCCGCTACTGCGGTTAATGCGTTTGTTCCCAAGGTTGAAGTCAATGATACTGGTGGAATTCGTTGGGTGCACATGCACATTCGTCCGCAAGGTGGTGATTTCGAAGCGATTCCCATGACCCTAAGTAACGGGATGTGGGAAGTCAACTACAACACCAACGCGTATGCGAACGGCCAGGTGCTTGAGTATCTGTTCTGGGCCAGCGATATGACCGGTAACGCCGTGCAGATCTCTGGTCTCAACTCAGTCACTGTCCAAAATGACCATACAGCACCGACGCTCATCAGTATAAACGTGCCCACATCAGCAGACGCAAGTTTTCCCATGAGCGTAAGTGTCACTGATCCCAACGGTGTTGCGTGGGTCACGATGCACATCCGTCCGCAAAGCGGAAACTTCGTCCAAGTTCCGCTAACGAAGACTGGATTGAACTGGACGGTAACATACGACACAAGCGGGTTTGCCAACGGCCAAAACCTTGAGTATCTGCTTTGGGCTGGTGACAATCTGGGTAACAACCAGCAAATCACCGGC
>CAZZFC010000171.1:0-2872 GCA_964653325.1 uncultured Candidatus Saccharibacteria bacterium
AATTACGATAGCATCAACAAAGCCATGCGTGGCGTTGACTTAGTATTCCACGCCGCAGCTCTCAAACAAGTACCATCATGCGAATTTTTCCCAATGGAAGCAGTACAAACAAACATAATAGGCGCTGATAACGTACTAAATGCAGCTGAGAACAATAATATTGAGAAAATTATTGTTTTGAGTACTGATAAGGCGGTATATCCTATTAACGCCATGGGAATGACAAAGGCTATGATGGAAAAACTTATGGTTGCAAAGTCCAGGTCAGTGGCGAAGAATAAAACAATTTTCTGTGCTACACGATACGGCAATGTAATGGCATCTCGCGGGTCGGTCATACCTCTGTTTATTAAGCAGATTAAAGAAGGTAAAGACATTACCGTTACTGACCCTGAGATGACTAGATTCTTGATGTCGCTTGAGGAATCAGTAAAACTAGTGTTATATGCCTATCAGCACGCAATGGGAGGAGATATTTTTGTCCAAAAAGCACCAGCCTCTACTATGTTGGATCTAACCACTGCATTGCAGAAGATATTTGGAGCAAAAAATAAGATAAAAATAATTGGTTCTAGGCACGGAGAAAAGCTTTATGAAACGTTGATAAACAGAGAGGAAATGGTGAAGGCTGATGACCTGGGCGATTTTTACCGTATACCTGCAGATAATCGAGATCTCAACTACTCTAAATATTTTAGTCAAGGAGATAAAGATATCTCTAAACAGAGCGATTATACGTCTCACAACACACGTAGATTAACAGTCGACGAAATTATCGAAAAGCTAATGACAATTGACTATGTTCAAGAACAATTGAAGGATAAACCATGAAAATAATGACAATAGTTGGCACTAGACCTGAGGTAATTAAGCTGGCACTTACTATTGGAGAGCTGGATAAGTACACTGACCAGATACTTGTACATACTGGTCAAAACTATGACTACGAACTAAACGAAGTATTCTTTAAAGAACTAAATATACGTAAACCTGACTATTTTCTAAATGCAGTTGGTGATAATCTAGCCCAAACGATAGGTAATATCATTGCAAAATCTGATGCAGTCATGGAGAAGGAGAAGCCCGATGCCATCCTCCTATATGGCGACACCAATAGTTGTCTCTCAGTCATTTCTGCCAAGAGGAGGAAAATTCCAGTCTTCCACATGGAGGCAGGAAACAGATGTTTTGACCAACGAGTACCAGAAGAAATAAACCGTAAAATAGTCGATCACTTGAGCGACATAAATATGGTTCTCACTGAGCATGCGAGAAGGTATTTGATAGCAGAAGGAGTGCGACAGGAGACTATTATCAAAACGGGTTCTTCAATGAAAGAGCTCTTGAACAAATATTCAAAAAAATTTGAGAGCTCAGATGTTTTAGCTAAATTGTCGCTAGTAAAATCAGAATATTTTGTGGTAAGTGCACATCGTGAGGAAAATATTGATTCTGAGGAAAACTTTAAAAACTTATGTAATTCTCTCAATAGTTTGGCTGATAAATATCATAAGCCAATTATATTCTCTACTCATCCTAGGACTAAGAAAAGGATAGAATCAATGAAATTTAAATTTGATAAACTAATTCGATTTAGCAAACCTTTTGGCTTATTTGATTACCTTAAGCTGCAGCAAAACGCTTTATGTGTGCTGAGTGATAGCGGAACTATCACAGAGGAATCATCTATCCTAGGATTCCCTGCTATTACTATGCGAAATGCACATGAGAGACCAGAGGGAATGGATGAAGGCATCTTGATTATGTCAGGACTAGAGAGCCAAAAAGTACTAGATGCAGTTGCAGTGACTATCGGTCAGTATAATGATAATACAAAACCTTTCAAAATTGTTAGTGACTATGATGTAGATAACGTATCAAAAAAGGTCGTAAAGATAATTCTTAGTTACACCGATTACGTGAACCGTGAGGTTTGGAAAAAAAGATAATGAAAAATCCCTTGGTGTCGATTATTATTCCTGTATATAACGGTGAAAATTATGTCAAAGATGCTATTGATAGTGCGTTGACACAAACATATAAGAATATTGAAATCATTGTTGTAAATGATGGGTCAACTGATAAAACTGAACAAATTTTACATCTTTACGGCACAAAAATAAGATATTTTAATAAAACAAATGGTGGAGTATCTTCAGCATTAAATCTTGCAATTGAGAAATCTAAAGGATTATATATTTCATGGCTTTCTCATGACGATTTGTATTATCCACAAAAAATTGAAAAACAGGTAAATGTTCTGCTGGGTCTTAAAAATAGCGAGTTAGATAGAACAATAATATATTCGAACTACACATTAATTAACCAATTTTCAAAAAAAATAGTTGATTTGAAATTTGAGACTCAGCATCCATTAGATAAAATGAATTACCCGCTTTATCCACTTCTTAAGGGTTTAATAAATGGTTGCACTTTATTGATTCCAAAAGCTTGCTTTAAGGTGGCTGGTGGGTTTGACGTAAAGCTAAAAGCCACTCAGGATTATGCATTGTGGTTTCACCTTTTTCCTAATTGCAACATTGTATTCATGAAAGATCAATTGGTTATGACCAGGATACATGGTGAGCAAGGAACAAAGACAATTGCGTCTGTAAATAATGAAGGCGATGATTTATGGATAAAAATGGTAAAAAAGATTTTATTACTATGGGTTGTTATGGTATTGGGCCGTCAAGAATTTTGGGTAGCATAGTTGAAGTTCATCATGATCAGCAGGGAATTATTTGGCCAGCTACTGTCGCTCCTTATCAAATTCATTTATTATTATTGGACTTGCGTCGCGAAGCATCACGAATTTTAGCCGAAGCACTGTACGAAAAAATGAAAAAGATGGGATTGACCGTGCTGTTTG
>CAZZFC010000172.1:0-2845 GCA_964653325.1 uncultured Candidatus Saccharibacteria bacterium
ATTTATTGAGATTTATGCAAATGAAAAAATTAATTTAATTTGTATTAATAATAAGCAAATTAAAGATTTTGAATTAAAAGATACCGAGATCCGTGAGCTTTTTCATAAAGTTAACCACACACTTTCTTCGTCTTCCGATGCAGTAATAACTGGAATGATTCGTGAGGAAAACCCGGGCGAAGTTTCGTTGAGCATGAGAAACAATAATCTAGACGAGGACAAACAATGCGATGTTTCCCGAATTGCTTTAGCCATTGGTGGTGGAGGGCATAAACGCGCGGCAGGAGCACGTTTTACTGGTAAATCAGTAGAAGAAGTACGGAATATACTTTTTGCAGAAATTAAGAATATCTTTCCGGACTGGAAGTTATAATGCAAACATTACACTGCCACACCACAACCTCGGATGGTCTATTAACTTACCAGCAAGTATTGGATATCTGTAAACGCGAAGGAATCAAAGCAGTGGTATTTACCGATCATGATGCGGTTCCCGATGCACAAAAACTAATCGAGCTTGAACAATTGAAAAGTCACTCAGTGAAATGGATTTATGGGATCGAAATGTCATCTGGACTGCCGATTGAAGTTGGTGGGGGGCCATATAGTGGATTTCATGTGGTTGGGTTATTTGTTGATCCGACATATCAACCGTTAGTTGAGTATTGTCAAAAAGCGCAAGCATCACGCAGGGAGCGCATGCAAACCATGGTGCAAAATCTCCAAGGGTTAGAATTTACGATTACCGAAGCTGATTGTTTAAAGGCATCGGGTGGTGAATCGGTGGGTCGACCGCATATTGTGACTGCTTTAAATTATCACTCAGAAAATAATCAGGTCATGGGGAAGTTATTAAATCAGATGAAAAAAGCCGGAGAATCTGATTCAGGGATTCGAAAAGAATTTGAAAATTTAATGGAACGGGGTGAAAGCCAGTACCCATATGTTTTGTTTTTAAGTAATGAAGCTTTTATTAAAGGCGTATTTGTGGATTATTTATATTGGTTAAACTTTGATGAGTGTGTCAAACTAATTCGCGATGCGGGTGGGGTTGCAGTGATTGCGCATTATTTCTCGGCTAAATCGAAAGTATTACCGGAACTTTTAGAGAAAATTTGCAAAGAAAAACGAATTGATGGACTTGAAACCGTATTTGGTTATTTTGGGTATAAAACACCCATGGAAGAAGAGATTGTGAGTAGTCGGAGTATATATGTCAGAATTTAGTTGAAACGTACGATTTGATAGCTTCTGGTGGCGCTGATGCCCATCAAGAGCAGGATTTAATTGATTTTGCCAAAGCTTCTTGGTACAACCAGGATACGAATAGGATGATGAAGAAGATTGTGGAAAAATATCCGGATTTAAAATCGAGAATCTATTGAATAGATTGACTGGTTTGTCATCCCCCGATAAATCGGGGCAGGCTGAACGAATGTGAAGGATCCAGTATGGATTCTTCGGTCACTCTGTTTCCTTAGAATGACGATGAAAAGAGTAGGAAAAATAACATGTAGATTCTCCGATTCGTGCGGAATAATAAATTAGATAATTGGTAAATTCCCCCTGAACACGAGCCACGTGGTTCGTGTTCAGGGTTGTGCAAAGAGATCTGGGTCTACTCGATCAAACGCCGGTCATCCGCACGGTTACGAGAAGTTCGTGCTACGTGGCTGGTGGGGTGGGTTGCAGTTGCCACCCGCTCATGGCCATATTTCAAGGCCAGTTTACTTTTCGCAGCAGCTTTCTCCTCTCGGGTTTTCCCCGACGCATTAATCTCTGCAACTGCGAGAGCCAATTGCGCGTTCGTGGGATTGTGACCAAGTTTCATAGAATGTTCTCCTCTTTGCGAAAGATGTCCGCCTTCTTGGCGGATGGATTACATTATTATATCAGGTGCAAAATAATTTGTTATAGGGTAAAATAACGGAATCAGTCAAACTTGGACTAATGAACTTTTTACGTGAGGAGGAAATCTACTATGACAGGACGTCAAGTAAATGCCAACGAATTGGCAAGACTTCAGTCAGCACACAGATTTACGATCCTGAGTGCTGCTCACTACTGTAATGAAACGGCTGCTCGTGAAGGCCAAGACGAACGGCATATCGCCTTACATGTTCGCGGGAAGGGATGGTTTCTTGCAGAGGTGGATCCTGCAACGATGGGTCATGACGCTGGAACATGGGACTTGATTGGTTGAATAGCAAAGGATGGCTGATCAGTTAGAGGACTAGTCAGCCACTTTAATTGTTTTTTTGCTACAATCAATTTATGAATTTTAAATATCAAAAAATTATTCTTTCTGGGAAACGGTGCACGGGCAAATCAACTTTACTTTGGGAACTGCAAAAGCGATTAAATTATCCCATTTTTTCCATCAGTATGTTTTTACGTGACTATATTCGCCAGTATCATTTATCCGAAAAGGAAGTTGATGAAAAACGGGTGGAACTTGCCAAAGATATTGACATGCGGATTTTAAATCTAATTCAAGGAGATAATGCATGTTTAATTGAAGCCAAAATCTTTGGTCAACTTAAAGAGAAATTTCCACAAACCTGCAATATTTTATTAACTGCCGATGAAAAAATTCAGTATCAACGGGATGCATTTCGCGAGGGAATTGATTTGCAAAAGGCGAAAGATCGGGTTGAGAAAAAGGAGAATGAATGGTACCCAAAAATGGCCCAAATCTACGGGTTTAACGATTTCTTTGATCCTAAGTATTACGATTTAGTGGTTGATACAACGCAGTTAACTCGGGAACAAGTTGCGGATAAAGTGTTTGAGTGGCTAAAAATCTTAGTCTGAACATGTCATTTCGACGACAGAAAAGAGGAGA
>CAZZFC010000173.1:0-2802 GCA_964653325.1 uncultured Candidatus Saccharibacteria bacterium
TGGGATTTATATCCACTCGATGATATGTTTCCCCGGTAGTTTGAGTAACAATCACTAGCGTCGACTTTAAGCTGGTCAGAGTAATTTCAGTATTTTCGTTCAATCTAATTACACTGCCATCTTCTATCGTAACCAAAGCTTTCGCACCAGTTTTCGTCCGCAGACTATCTCCCTGTTTTAGGGAACTTAAATTGTCTACCCTAACCCAAGCCTGATTACCAGTATCATCAGTTTTATAAATTTCTACAGTACCTTCGGATTGCGCTAATGTTGCGGATAGTATTGTACTTTGACTAATGCTTGGTGTTGACGAAATGGTTGGGGAAAAACGACTAACACTAAATAAATCAGACCCATAAACGATTATTGCAATTAAAACAATTACACCTAAAGCAATTAGTTCGATTGATAACAATGATCGTTTTGATGATTTATTTGGTTGGGCAGAAATATCAGTCGGATTGCCTAGCTGAGGCATCGCTAGTTCAGCTTGAGATTCCATGCACCTATAGTAATATAAATACACATAAAAGTCAAAACCAATCATCAACCATCTTCATTCTTGCTAACAAGAATCCAGCCCTGGTAACTTAATCCTTGATTTGTTACATATCTGTTATATAACTACGACCTGTAGTACTTAAAATCGCCCCGAACTTCTGGGCGAAAACTAATTCAAGAAAGGATGTCTTCCATGAAAGTCCGTCAAATACTCCCGTTGTTGCTGGTATTGTTGGTCGCAAGTCTACTGCAGCCGCTAGGTATAGTCACTGCGGCCCCGGATGCACCTGAAACACCACGATCCTTGTCCGTAGTCAATCGCGTGCAAGGTGCACCATTGGCTTCGAATGAACCAGTAATCCCAACCACGTGGTCGGTGGTCGAGACAATCACACCGGTCAGTGCACCGGACGGCATCACGATGGTCGAATTCCGCGGAATACTCAACGTGGTTTGGGGCAATAGCAGTCGACTGTATCACACATATCAGTTCACGACTGGTAGCTGGTCGACACCAAGACTGATCGCCTACGGCCGAAACCCAAGCGCAATCGTGGTAGGTGATACGATTCAGCTTAACTTCGATAATATCTTCGTGAATAACCGTGAAATCTATCACATTTTCTTCGACGGGATTCGTTGGGAATTACCGAACAATGTATCCCGCACAACCGGTGAGTCGCAAATGGTTGCACTCACCTACAGTGACAATCAATTGTTCGCAACCTGGCAGGACCACACGCCCGGATACAACACCACCTACATCGGCAACAAAAAGGTGGGTGATTGGATCTGGAGCAACCGCCCAATTCCGAGCGGTCGAGGTGATATGCCTAAAATCTCGCCTATCCCCAGGCACGTGCTGGTTGACTGCTGGACCGACGAGATGTTCGATACACACGTCCGAGAAGTCCTCTGCTCGGAGCTTGGGTACGACGCTATATGGGAACCGCCCGCCTTGGTTTCGGATTCGCCGATCTCAGCAACACTCGAGATCGATGTTGTCCTGGCGAATCCCAATATGGTTCTAGTCACCTGGGTCGAGAACGGGATCGTAAAGTACTCCTGGGGATATGGCGATGTCCGCTGGACATATGTTGATATCCTCGGTCAAGGCGAGAAACCGGTGGCCGTCTCTAACGGTCAAATCGGAACCATTGGTTGGCAATACGGTTACGACAATCTCCGTTTCCGGCAGTGGAGCGACAAGCGTGGGGACCAACCTATAGCTTGCCCATAACCGACTCGACAACCTTCTTCCTGTTATCAGGAACAGGCCACACATTCAAAGCCGCCTGGTTCGGCACTGATGACAATGGGAACTCAACCTTGAAGGTGGCCACTTGGTCGCCGGATCCGGAACCAACGCCAACCCCATCGCCAACACCGAAACTCGACAAGCACGTATACCTGCCGATTTCGATCCGGTAGAAAGATCCTGCTCATGAGCAGAGGACTGGTCTCGTGCCAGTTCTTTGCTTGATTATTTTTCAATCTTTTCCTGTAAACTTAGATGTACTGATGATTATTAATATCTTTGCTTTTAGTTTATCCGTTTTATTCACTATTTTTATTATCTATTTTTTCTTTATGGTTTATTCAAATCTTTCCGGTGCGCCGTTTATCTTAACTTCTAATGCACGACTTTCGAAAGTTCTAGAACTTATAAAACTCCCTAACGGATCAAAGATCGCTGAACTTGGTTCTGGTAATGGAAAAGTTGTGGCTACACTTACTCAAAAAGGTTATTTTGTCACTGGTTTTGAAATCAATCCATTCTTAGTATTATTGGCTAATTTAAAGATTAGGAAATTGAATTTACAAAACAACTGTAAAATTTACTGGAAAAGTTTTTGGAACGTTGATTTATCCAGCTTTGATGCAATTTATGTGTATGGAATTCCCCATATTGTGGATCGGTTAGAAAAAAAGATTGTGACTGAATGCAAATCAAATACCTATATTATTTCAATTGGCTTTCATTTTAAGAATTTAATAAAGATATCTAAAGGTGATGGCGTGACAATTTATCAGAAGCAATAAACAATTATAATTGTTGAGCCTGATCCCACATATTTTCGAATAAATCCGAAAATAAACCAGCGAGCGTTTGATTTTCAATCATTATCCCAACTTTCTCTTTACTCTCATCCTTAACTCGAAACCCAATTTGGATAAACCTCTGGTCAATAATAATAAAATTAACTCCTTTGCCGGCAAATACCCGTACCTGAATTTTGTTTTTTAACCAGTTTTCAATCTTTACCTGATTATTCTCATTTAAGCTCTTTCATTTTTTCT
>CAZZFC010000174.1:0-2757 GCA_964653325.1 uncultured Candidatus Saccharibacteria bacterium
TTTTCTTAAATACGAATAATTTTTGGGATGGATTAATCAGCCAATATCATAAAATCGAAACGGAAAAGTTTATTAATCGACCAATGAGTGAATTATTTAGTGTGGTAAATACTCCGCAAGAAGTAATTGAGATTTTACTCAAAGGATAATTATACTATCGAATTTGTGCTGGTATCCTATAATATTATTATCTGAATAACACCTATATATAGGTTGTTTACTAAAACTACCCCAGGCACTTTTCCATCACTTTTGGTTGCAGTAAGACTATTACTGTAGTTTTCCCGCAGCCTGAAGTTTCATAGGCTGAAACTTACTATCAGGAGGAAGTGATGACTCTATACGTTCGACCAATCGAAGTCGCTGAAAGAGCGAAACTTCTCAGAATGGAATCTGAAGGAGGTGAAATTCAACGAAGAGTTCAGGTGATCCTTCTTTCGGGTCAACGGCAGCAGGTCCAAGATATCGCAGTCGCGGTTAGGCTTCACCCGATCAATGTACGAAAATGGATCGGGCGGTTTAATCGGATTGGTCCTGAAGGACTGCGTGAACGCCAGTCGCCGGGACGCCCTCGGAAGTTTTCGATGACTTAGTCCGACTGGAGATTGAGCGTGTTGCACGAGAACTTGGTCGGACTTCGTTGAACAAGATTCGGCAGGCAGTAATCGAGCAAGGTGTCGTTGATGACATCAGCCTCGAAGAGATTCGGATCATCTTGAATTCTCGAGGTGTCCACTGGAGTTGATCAGATGTCACTACCAGGGGGCGGGCGTGTGTCCGCTCCTTGGTAAATGGAGGTGAGTGATGGAAAGGAAATCACGCGAGAATAATCTGCGTGTTCGTTTTCTTACAGCAGATGAAAAAAGGTTGCAGCAAACTGTAATGAATTCAGGTGGCGAACACTGGAAACGGGCTGCCGTAATCCTGTTGTCTAATGTTAGTGCAACAGTTCCTGAAATTGCACAGCAACTCCAGATGGATCCAAAACATGTCCGAAATTGGATTCGCCGATTTAACGAAGAAGGTGAGGATGGACTTGATTCACGTAAATCTCCGGGACGGCCATGGAAGTTTGATTCTAACCAGCGAGCGCAAATCGTATCACTCGCCCAAACCAACCCAGCATTGGTCAACCGAAGCTGGAAACGCTGGACCTACTACGAGAGGTAGTTTTTATTCGTGGGATTGTTACCCGTGAGGAGGGTATTACTGCAGAGGAAATTCGACTGATATTGAAAGAGGCAGGAATTGTGTCTTTGAAAAATCAGGTATGACATGGGACGAAAATCCAATTTCGTCTCATGTTCTCTAAGATCCTATTTACTTTTAAACTGTATTCAAATATATTCTTCAATGTGAATGGATTAGCCGATAATATAAACCCAAGTACAATTAATGGACACTCAATCAAGATGCCACAAAGAGCGATAATTTTATATTCTGATACCAAAAGAGAATATTTTCCTACGGAACAACAGTATCTAACAGAAAAAGATGCAGAAATTGATGCGTCAATTGTGGCTGATTATCTAAATAAACTCAATATTGAAACTCATTGTATTCCAGCGAATTCAGAGACACCATTATTATTGAAAGAAATTCGACCAGATATTGTTTTTAATTTAGTCGGAACCGTGAAGGGTTTTGATCATTTAGCTGCAACCGTTCCGGCAATGTTGGAATTATTGGAAATTCCATACACAGGTTCGGGAATACTTGGCGAGGCATTAACATATAATAAATTTTTAGTAAAAGAACTTTTAAAACAAGCTGGGATTTCGGTTCCGAATTTCCAATTATTTAATACACACAATGATTTTATCGATCCTGCCTTACGCTTTCCGTTAATTTCTAAATTAAATGAAATTCACGGAAGCGTTGAAATCAACCGGAATGCAATATCAAGAGACGAAAAACATTTACGAGAACGAATTAAATATTTAATCGAAACTTATAAGCAACCGATTTTGGTTGAGGAATTTATCGTGGGTCGAGAGGTTACGGCAATATTATTAGAAGGGTTAAACAGAAAAGTATATTTTGCCGAGAGGGTGTATAACGTTGAGGAAGAGTTTCAGTTTACAACTTTTGACATGGCGTGGAAAAATTCTGTAGATAATTTTGTTTTTGAAAAATATGACGATGACGTACTACGTGAAGTAATCAAAAAAGCTTTTTCAATTTTACGAATGAGTGATTATGCAAAATTTGATATTCGTTTAGACAAGTCTGGAAGATATTACATTATTGATTCAAATAGTAATCCCGCGTTTGGTCCCAAGGAGCTTGAATATTCGATTGGGGTAATTCTTGATATATACGGAGTAACTTTTGAAGAAATATTGAAACGACTAATTGTAAATACGCTCTCGGAGTCCAAAAATATTCAATAAATTCTTGACAATTTAAAATAATTAGAACACAATAAATGTATTGATTATTTAATTTATTTTTTGTTTAAAAATAATTTTTAATTAATAATTTTTAGTAAACAAAAAATATGAAAGGTGGTGATTTAAAATGGCAGCAAAGAAAAAAGTCGCAAAGAAAAAAGTAGTAAAAAAAGTAGCAAAGAAGACTTCAAAAAAGAAAAAATAGTAATTAACTTTGCAAATTGCTTTTTTATGTAAAGCCCCTTACATAACAAGGGGCTTTACTTTTTTATAAATTGACGTTTGTACCAATTTTGTTGTAATCTTAGGTTAATAAAATACATGAATCGCAAGGATAATATTTCACGAAAAATTAAAAGAACAA
>CAZZFC010000175.1:0-2737 GCA_964653325.1 uncultured Candidatus Saccharibacteria bacterium
ACCAAATCTACGATTCATTTAAAACTATCTGGACTTGATCCAATTTATAATGATAATCGGGATCGTTTGATAGAAGAAGCTGTTAAAACAGGAATTTCAATTGAGGTGTGCAAGTATCTAAATATCATTAATGAGATGATAATAGCCGATATTATTTTGCTACCTAGTCGATATGAAAGCTTTGGTTATGCAGCACAAGAAGGTATTTCTCTCGGTAAGCAAGTTGTTTTAAGTAATATCCCAACATATATTGAAATTGCGGAGGATGCACCAAATGCACATTTGTTTGAGTCAAATTCTGTTAGCAGTTTGACGAATATTCTTTCACAGGTTCTAGAATCTAAACCAACTCTTGTTTATCCCCCTTCTAATTGGTACGATCGCTATTCGGTTGAAAACTGGTTAGCAAAATATATTAAGTATATTAAGGATAGTTAGTTCAAATAATTTAAAGTTTAATCAAGAAGTTTTTTTTGGGCTTTTATAAAAATTGGGCGAAGGGTTGGTAGTCGATACTTATACTTGGTATCGATATCAATTTCTTTACCAATCCAAACAAACCCGGAATTTTCATTCAAAGGCATGGTTTAAAAGATACAAATAGTAAGATTGGGCTCGACATTATATGGTGTTGTTAGAGAGTGCTTTTTGAACATCCTTGTATATTTTCCGGCAACTTTCTAGTTTGCAGGGAAACTCATCTAAATTCGTTTGGGTTGCAATCCAGATTAAATCGTGGGTGTTTTCTGCTGACCGAATATTTAAGGAAACTTGATCGGGAATCTTGACTAAATAATAAATTTCCATAATTTGCGTTTCATTATCCCAACCATATTCAATTTCGTCTCTTTGGTTAACGGCAAACAAAAGGGTTTTGTTTTCAAATCTAGATAAGTCTAAATCTAATTCTTCTTTTAATTCTCGTCTGAGGGAATTAATAAGTAATTCTTTTTTATCAATTCTTCCGCCCGGAGTTTCTATTGCCCCTAAATTTTCCGGATCCTTAGAAACCATCAATAATAACTTACCTTGATGAACGACTAATCCCCTTACAGTTATATGAAATGGTTGGTATTCCATATTATTTCAAACAGTCCTGAATATAAATTAACTGCTTTATCTTACCTTCAATAGTAATCTCTCCACTAGCATGGTGGACCAAAGTTGTTTTTGGAGGTTTTTCTAACTTACTAACATCAGAAAACTCATAAAATCCTTTTCCGTTGATGTATTTACTTACCGGCAAATAACTCCATTTAATCCCATAAGAGTTTTTAATTCGCAAATTAGCGTCATTTTTAGTGTCTACATAATCAAGATCAAGATTCAGCAATGTTTTTGCTGCTTGGAGATCTTCTAATTTTTTCTCTAAACATAATTTTTTAGCGGCTTGCCAAAAGCTTAAAGTTTTTTCATTGGCGCGGCAAACAAAAAATCCGGTATGAATATTTCTCACGCCTTTTTGAAATAAAAAGTCATTTTCGCCGATTGTTGCCAAAATGTCTTCTTCTACCTTCCCAAAAAATTGTACATCAACATCCGATTGAATAAAGATAGAATTTGCGCCCATATTTTCGGAAGTTGCTTTTATTAAAGTATCTACTTTCATAGCTGCCGCCTCCACCCAGCTTTCGTCACGATCGTCAATGTTTATTCCCTTTAACGGTGGTTGATCGCGCATGTCAATAATAATTTGAAAATTGTCTTTTATTGACGGAAGAAACCAATCAGTTAAAAGTGGTAAATAATCCGGTGTATAGAAAGTATAAAGTTTCATTTTACTAACTATACATTAAATTGCAGGCGGTTTAAAGTCTTAATTACAGCCTCTACGGCATAAATTTGATCAAAGGCTCGATTGACTTAGGTAATATCTATTGTCAAGACCCCATTTTGTTAGGCACAAAAAACGCGGTTTAAGGAGACTAAAGGTTCACCGATTTGATCCGGCGTTAGTCGATCTGTTTGTTTACCTATATATTCAGCTTATCCTGCTTTACCGCTTATTGTCCAATTTTGACTTGTGATATCTATACCACCCGGACATTCAAGCGCGCCAAAATATTCAGGATCATTGGATTTAGCAAATAATAATTTGTTTTTATAGATAATTAGTGCTTTATTCGTGATATGAAAATTTTGGTACATATTAATTCGATTGTGATAGTGTTAGTTGAACCTTTTGATAAACTTTTTTACGGCTTTCTACACGGTACAAGAATTCATCTAGATTAGTATTCGCATCGATCCAGATTAGCTCTGAACTTTCCTCAAGGGAATCGACCTTTAAGTCGACTTCATCGGGAACTACAACTTTATAATAGATTTCAATAATTTGCGTATGGTCATCCCAATCATATTCAACTTCATCCCGTTGATTTAATGTAAAAAGATTTATTTTATGAGGGATTTTATTTAAATCCAAACCGATCTCTTCTTTGATTTCTCGCTCAAGAGCCTCAGCAATTATTTCTCCCCGATTTACTCTTCCACCAGGACATTCGAGTGCTCCTAAAAAATCAGGATCATCGGATTTCATTAATAAGAATTTATTTTTATGAAAGATCAGCGCTTTGTTTGTGATGTGAAACAGTTGATATTCCACCGAAAAATATTATCACAACAACGACCAAATTATATTTAATAATATGCATAGGTTATACATTCCTTACCGTTTATAAAGTTGTCTTGAATAATAGTGAGTTGAGGGGTGGGGTGTTATTTTAACATTATAAAA
>CAZZFC010000176.1:0-2723 GCA_964653325.1 uncultured Candidatus Saccharibacteria bacterium
TAAACTTGGGATTTTAGGGTTAAAAGTTGTTTTGTTATACTTAAATTATCGAAAGTAATTGGCAGAAGCTGAGTTATGTAGAAAATTTGAATCCTGATTTTAAACCATGGCAAAGATCACTGATTAATTTTAGTCAACGGAAGAAATGGTTTTTAATTATTGCAATAGTTCTGGTTGTTTTTATAGCAGTGGCAATACGTTTTATTTTCGGTAAAGCAAATGCAAATAACGCCGTTTACGATCTTTTGTTACCCGATTGCCCAGCCGATTTGTCTGGACTACTAACGAGTCCGATTATTCCGGTTGATAGTTTACAAAATTTAACCCCACTGGGAAATTCTAATCCACCTGGGCATACGTTTCCGGTCGATCATGTGTATTTTAATCACAACATTAAAACCAGTCCAGCGACTTCGGTTTATGTGCCGGGTAATGGTAGGTTAATTAAAATTCAAGATGAAACCGGTTACGATGCCAGCGGGATAGTCATGCGCCATGCATATTTAGTCGAAATTGCGTTATGTAAAGGAGTGGCGATCCAGCTTTCCGCAAATGCTGATTTATCACCGGAGTTTAGTCGGATTTTACAAAACACGTCCGGGCAAAAATGCAAAGAGGTAGGCGGTAAACATGATAATGAAAAAACCATTAAACAGTGTAGTTACGAAATATCCGTTGCGGTAAACGCAGGGGATTTAATGTTAACCACCACTCCGGGAGATTTTCCTGAAGTATGGGCATTCAACTACAATACAACACCTCGATCCGATGTAGATTGGAAACGATATGATTATAGCGATTACCCGTACGCTTTTTGTTTATTTGATTTATATCAAGGTGAGTTAAAGGATCAATATTATTCAAAATTCGGTTTGTCAATTATTCATAAAGAAGCAGAAAAAGAAAAGGCATTTGGGCAAGGGAAACAAGTGCAAGTTGATCAGTTCGTCCCACGTACAATTAAACCAATTTGTGGTGAGATTAATCAAAATAGAGTAGGTACAGTCCAGGGTGATTGGTTCGGCGCTAGCTATGATCCAAGTCTAGAAAAAACCTCGGAATATAACGGAACTGATTTAGCGTTAATTCATAGTAATTTTAATCCAACTTACGGTCGATTGACGGTTGGTGGAAATATTATCAGTAGTGCTGGAGTGTTTGAATTTATACCAAATCATACTGGTACTTATAATCGTGAATTTTCCGAAGTCACCGCGGGTGGTAGCGTATATTGTTACGATGGAAAAAGTAATTCAGGGGATATGGTTGAGGCAGTTTGGACAAATTATGATAAGAAGTTTTTGCTACAACTTACGGATAATTGTCATCTTAAAATTGAAGCCCAGGATGGTACTTGCGGATTACACGAAAAATTTGTAAATCCGATAACTTACGATCGATGAATTATATTCCAAACAAAATTGCTAGATATTTAATATAATTAGATCTGTATGGGAGGAGGTGTATATACATGAACAAAGCTGAATTAGTCGATGCAATCGCAGCCGCTACAAAATTGACCAAGGTGGATAGCTTAAAGGCTTTAAATGCCTTTATTACCGCAACCAGCAGTACCCTAAAAAAGGGCAAGGCCGTTGCGCTTGTTGGTTGGGGAAGATTGTTAGTTCACAAATATAAAAAACGCAATTATAAATTACCTTCGGGAAAAGTTGTTACCAAGCAAGTTGGGAAAAGCGTTTTCTTCCGTGCCAGTAGTGATTTAAAGAAAGCAGTAAATAAGTAAGTTGTTTTACAAACTAACCTGCCTGCCTTACTTATTAAAAGTTGGGCAGTGCAGGTTCTCGGGAATTAAATATTAAACGTATCAATAAATTTATATAGAAATTATTAATAAATTATCCCTGAGAACATAATCAATTCTTTTAGCCATGGATGTGTGTCTACAGCTACCTGTCGTAGCTTAAGTATGACAACAAGTACAAAACAACAATTAACACGATTTAAGTATCCTTGAATTATTAAACACACAAAGCTCAAGCGGTTATTGAAGAAATTAGCGAGATACCCCTTACTGAAAAAGTATTGCTGCAGTATTTCCCTAAAGAGACTGCAATCAGAAAATCAGAAATCAGGCAAGAAGATAAATTATTATATAAACAGCAAGAGATACTTTAATAAGTAAGTGTTATATAATTGTATATAGTTTACAATATACATATGAATTACGATAAAGTTAAAGAGTTTGAAACATTTTATAAGCAGTTTACCGTTCGTAATTATAAAAAAGGTGAGATGCTGATCCGATCAGATGATGATCCTCAGGGAATTTTTTGTTTAACCAAAGGATATGTGCGGCAATACACTATTTCCAAAACAGGATTAGAACTGACATTGCATATTCTTAAATCAGTTTCATATTTTCCGATGGTATGGGCAGTTAACGGGACACCGAACGTTTATTATTTTGAAGCCTTAACTCCCGTCGAAGCGGGACGTGCGCACCGTGGACAAGTAGTTGATTTTATTAAAGATAAACCGACAATAATTTTTGAGTTACTCAGTGAATTAATTGAAGATTATGCTGAGTCTCTTACTCGAATTGAGCATTTAGTATTTAGTGATGCTTACCGAAGAGTAATCTCGGTTCTCCTATATATCGCCAAACATTTTGGGGAAAAACATAACAAAGGAATTGTTGTCCTACATCGTTTTACCCAACAAGATATTGCAACCTTAGTCGGTGTGGCCAGAGAAACCGCCGG
>CAZZFC010000177.1:0-2721 GCA_964653325.1 uncultured Candidatus Saccharibacteria bacterium
AGGTAATAATCCGGCGAACAGAAAGATAAAATAATTATCCACTTTCACCGGAACAAAAAAATTAAAAACAAAACCCAAAACCAGCATCTGTAAAACCGGATTTAAAAACGCCCAAACAAAACCAAGAACAGTCATTTTGTACTTTACCCGAATTTCCTTTTCTGTCATCACTATTAAAAACTGCCACCAACGTTTTATTTCCACCAGGTTCACCCTCATCATTGCATTATAATCAATCAAACTTTAATAAACTAAAGTAACTACATGTCTGCGACTTTCCTTGTCCAACGCGAAAAACCACTCGATGGTGGAATTAAAGATAAATAAAATTTGATCGTGCCCAATAATCCGATCCGTGAAATCGACAATATTTTATAAAAGTTAGAATAATAATATTCTATATCTACCTTCTTAAACGTCGGTAATTTTAAAATCGATTCCGATCGGTGATTTAAATCATTGACCTCTTTACTTAATAACAAATACCCCTCGTTCAAACACATCTCATATAACTGCGTTCCTTTATAAGGGTAAAAAATAAAAATATAGAGCATATCGGGTTTTATTACTCGGTTAATCAAAATAGTTTTGACAAACTTCAATGGCGATTCCCCAGGTAAACCAACCATATTGTATGTACAAATTCTGATAGAATATTTCCTCAACCATTTCGCCGCCTGATATATTTCCCCGTTAGTAATCATTCGATTAAGCACTTGAGTTCTCAGTTTAACGTCTCCGGACTCAACCCCAAATGCGACTGAGTCACAATTTGAGTTCGATAACAATTCAACCATTTTTTCATTAAAAGTGTTTAGCCGTAGCTGACAGTGAAATGGCAAACCAACCTTTTTCCGGTATAATTCTAAAAATTCAACCGCCCAGCGATTATCTAATGTAAAAGTGTCATCCGCAAAAAAATATAATCATAATTGTATTTTTTTTGAGCCTTGACAATCTGTGACACCGCTCGTTTCGAACTAAGTGACCGATAATATAAATTACCCCCCAAATGTTTCCTCAGCGCCGACGCCGAACAATAACTGCAGTTAAATAAACATCCACGGCTTAACTGAAATATTCCACCCTTCTCCCCAGGTCGTAAAAACATCTCCCCTCGGTAATAATCAGCGTTCTGTTCAGAAAAAATTTCCCGATCCGGATCTGGGATTCTCTCCAGATTTACAGGTTTTCTTAATTCATTTCTAATAATTAAACCTCCATTCCAAAACCAAAGGCCTTTGATATCAGTTTTATTGTCCCCGCTTTCTATTGACCTGACTAACTCCAACAAAGGGTACTCCCCCTCTTGAATACATACCGCATCAAACCACCCGGTTAATATCGATTCGTCGGGATCTAAAATACACTGAATTCCACCACAGATAATAAATGTCTTTTGATCCAATTGTTTAATTTCTTTAGCAATCTGGCAAGAAAACTTAAAATCAACAATCGTGCTTGAAATTGCCAAAATGTCAGGTCTTACTTTCTCTACCTCCTGTTTCACTTCATCAACTCTCTCTGTAATCAATACCAAAGTCTCATAGCCCCTACTTTTTAGTACCGCCGACATACTAGCAATTCCAGGACTGTACCTTATTCCCCAGTCGGTTCTTAACGGCAACACAAACAATATCTTCATACCGGTTTATATTTCTAAGCCCCCTGACCCCGAATCACTTCCAGGTACTTCGTTGTACCTTGGTGAATAGTTAATCTTGCCACCCAGCCGAGCAACTCTTTTGCTTTCTTGGTGTTTGCCACCCAAACATATGGCGACTCTGATGTTATTATTTTTTTTATTTTTACCCCCGTTAATTCCACCACCTTGTCTATCATTGCTGAAATTTTACTGGATCGACCGGTACCTATATCAATAATCTGTCCATTTAGTCCAGAAAACTTTGACAACGCCACCGCCTTAAGAGCCCGGATAAGGTCATCAATTGCTACGAAATCTCTTTCCATCTCCATAAACCTAATCTCGCCACCCCTCATAATCTCGCCATAAATCCACCTCAAAATATCATGTTGATCCTTGATATAACCACCATACGTATAAAATAACCTCAAACTTAGATTATTTTTACAATATAAATAATATTCGTTAATAATTAAATTCATCATAACCAATTTAGAAAAACCATAATGGTCACAGGGAACCTTCTCTTCAGATTTATTCTGATTTCCAATACATTCAGAAGACGAACCAATATTTATTAATCGGTCATAATCTAAAAATCTGACTGCCTCACACAAATTAACCACTGATACAATATTATTTCTAAGCAAATCATAGTCTTGACCCCCATCCTCTGGTAATTTAATATTAGCAGCAAAATTATAGATAATCTTTGGTCGAATTTTTTTCATAATCCCAATCATAAAATCTAAATTACACATATCTCCCACCACCACCTCAACATTTCGTCGCGGTTTTATCCAATCTAAACCACCTCGTTTCCTGGTCAATAAAAATAATTTACCGGTCCAATCAATACTATTCGCCAATTCTGAACCCAAATAACCCCCCGCACCGGTAATAAATATCGGACCCTCAACATCTTCTGTTCGCCGCTTGTCAACTACACTCTCATTCATCAGGCCCCATTATAGACCCAGCAAACATCCCAAACAATTTGTATATTCTACTTACTACTGAGACTAATGGGTTTAAAAATATCCACAAAAAACCAAAAACGGCCATTTTATATCTCG
>CAZZFC010000178.1:0-2716 GCA_964653325.1 uncultured Candidatus Saccharibacteria bacterium
CTTTTCGGTACCTGAATTCTACCCCCACTGGATCACTTCGTTTTAGAACCTAAGCCTAGAATCCATATTCGTTAAAGCACTTTACCAAAGAGGTGGCTCCGATGAGACTTAAAACCCCTATCGTGTCGTTAGATCGGATGTTTGTCTCAACATTCATGCCAATATTAGTCCATGATTTCTGTCAAAATCAAGAACAACATGATATTACTATCGTCGATTTCGGAACTGGTCAAGCGTCACTTCTCCAGATGATGATCCGAGTTGCTCAAGGCAATCCGAGTAAACACTTTCGACTGATCGGATATGACCCACACATGAACATTGGACAAGTCCGATCTCGGATCCTGATTGCAAATGCGATCCGAGCTTCAGTTGGAAGCAACTACTCCATCGAACTCACAACTTCAAAACCACGATCTGCAGATGTAGTGTTTGCGCATTTTAGCCTCCATCACACACCGTCAGTACGACATGCTGTCGACCAGATCGCATCAATGCATCCCCGATATGTCCTGATCGCGGAATATGATTTCAAGACTGATGGCGTTGGACTCACTGAATTTCTGGATATTTTCAGAGATTCGGAAGCCTGCCGTTGTGAACTTGCCCAATTTCGTCAAAACGCCGGTGATCGGGACATCGGAAACGATATGTGTTGGCAATACCACCTGCAGTACGGTATGGCGGATTATATCTTGGCAGTCGAAGCCGCCGGCGGAAAGATCACTCGAATCCATACATCAGGAACAGTGTTTAAATTCGAACGACATAAGTTCCTTATTGAAGTTCAGTTCTAAAACTATAACGGGTTTGGCTCACAAAGCTGAACCCGTTGTATTAAAATAGATCTTACCCTAACAATAAATATATGTATTAAACCATTTGTAAAGTCGATTATTTATATCCCGGAATTTTTGATTTGGTTATTAACGGTGACCATAAAACTTTAGCTACATGGGCATGTGATTGTAGTTTGCGGGTACTTCACTTTTATGAAGATAAATATCCCCATGATTTAAGACCACGTAAGGCAATTGAAGCATGTAAGTTATGGATTAAAGGAGAGATGAAAATGTGGGATGCACGTAAAACCGCATTTGCGGCTCATGCCGTGGCACGTGAAACAGAAGATATGTCAGCACGTTCAGCTGCCCGAGCTTGTGGCCATGCCGTAGCCACCGCTCATGTAAAAACCCATGCAGTAGCTTGTGCATGTTATGCGGCTAAAGCGATTGAATTTTCCGGTGGCGATGTAAAAAAAGAACGCGACTGGCAATATAAACATCTTTTGGATTTATCCCAAGATCGGTAGTATCTGGCTCTTCGACTATTGTATCAGGATTATTACAAATTCCTTGTCATTCCGAACATAGTGAGAAATCCCTTAGTTTTTGTCATATGATTAAAAGCGTTTTGCTGTGTATCCAACGATTGATTAAGTTGTGATTCTAGCTTTTTAAAAAATCGATGAATATTAGTATCCGATTTATTGCAATTCATTCTCAGTAAAATGATTAATTGCCAATCTTAACCTCGTAACATCTGTAGCTGGAATTTCATTTATAGGCAAAGATTGAATATCATATAATTCTCCAACAGTCGGTTTGTCATTCAGTAAAACCCAATGGATTAAAGAAATCTCTTTACCTCGAGTTATCTTATCGAATATCGAATTCACAAAAACTGGTCCTTTTTTAATTGTTATATTTGATATTTCACCACTCCACAATCGATGGAAAGTATCTTCTAAAGATACATCTGAAGCTAAAATTATTTTTCCAATCGGACATAGCATTCCTGGAAAATCCACGTCATCAAGCACCCGCCTTGTTAAATGAATATAAGTAATATGTTCGAAAACCAAAAACGGCACAACCACATAGGTCGGCGTAACAACTAATCGAGCAATTGAATAAAATACTTTTTTAGGTAACAATCCGGGTTCAAGCTTACTAAGGGCATCTACAATATCGCTTTCTTCTTTATCCGATAAATCACTCATAAAATGATCTTAACATGTCGAACCTGGTAAATTAAATATCTTTACTTTTCGTAAACCATTCACCAAACTGCGTCCAAATTGAATTCAACAAATTGGAATCGAATCGATTAAGATTATGCTGCTGACACTGCGCAATTGTTTTACCATCAGATCGGAACGAGGCAATTTGATCAATCGCTACACCTTTTCCTTTTGGTATGTCGACGAGAATTCCTGTCCTTTTCGATATAAAACATTTCTCTACAATTGCATCTTTATATACCGCCACGTTTTCAATGATTACCGTTCTGTTTTTTATTCCCTTACATAACCTCGCTAAATCCTCACCGGTAAACCATTTCGTAATAAAATGCATAAATGGTCCAGGGAAACCTTTCAGAGCTGGAATTGACCAACCCGTATCGGACACAATCACTGGTTTGCCTAACAATTCATATGCTTGTCTTGCTTTTGATATCGTAACTTTTTTAATATCTTCTTCTTGCGGTTCGATAATATCTAGTTTCTTTTGGATTAATTTAATCTTAAAAGGGAGTAATCGATTAACCGCACTAGCAAATTTATCTTGACTCCCTGTTGCGATAAATACTTTATTATTTAGATTATTCATATTAAGTATTTAAATAACTTTGCAGCTTTTTCACAAACCGGTGCATGTTGGGATCTAACGTTTTAATATCCATTGCCAATACTTCATCAAACGTATACCAACCA
>CAZZFC010000179.1:0-2712 GCA_964653325.1 uncultured Candidatus Saccharibacteria bacterium
AAGGGAAATTCTCTCCAAAAAGAATTATATCAGCATCGATCATGGAAACTAATTAATAAAACGATCAAATTCACTAAAATATTACAAACATTTCCATTTGTAAAGCTGATTGCCGTATCAGGAAGTGTTGCCGCACTAAACGCAAGTGAGTTAAGCGATATTGATTTATTTATCATCGTAACTAAATCAAGATTTAACTTGTGGCGTAAACTTGTATTATTATACTTTGAGAGCATTAATGAAAGAGTTAACCTAAATAAGAACCCAGAACAAAATTCGGGTAAGTTTTGTTTAAATTATTTTTTAGATGATAAGTTAGACGCTTTTACCCAAAAAGAACAGGATTTATATACCGCGATGGAAATTGCTCACCTGAAAGTAATTTACAATAAAGATCACACCTTTCAGAAATTTCTAAAAATGAATCCATGGATTAAAACATTTTTACCAAATTTCTGGCAGATGTCTATATCCGATTGGAATTTCATGGGGAATGATATCGATTATGTCCCTCAACAAACAATTGTATCCAATCGCTGGATTAATGATGTTCGCTCGAAAATATTAGATCAATATGATTGTGAATTGTCTAAATACAATTTGAAAAACAACGAGTAATTACATATCCATATCCGGACCCATGCCGGCAGAAGCAGGAATTTCAGGTTTCTTGTCTTTTTCCTCGGCAATTAACGCATCCGTTGTTAAAATACTTATTGCAACGGAAGCCGCATTTTGAACTGCTGATCGAGTTACCTTTAATGGATCAATAATTCCGCTTTCAAACATTGAACCAAACTCTCCTCCAACTACATCAAATCCATAATCCGTTACCGAACTTTCATCAATTTTTCTTAAAATCCAACCATTATCATATCCGGCATTAGCAACTAATTGACGTAAAGGTTCTTCAATCGAACGATATACAATTCGATAGGCAACTCCATCACTACCATCAAAATGTGCTTCTAAGGCTTTACGCGCCCTTAGTAACGCAACCGCGCCACCCGGAATAATTCCTTCTTCGATTGCCGCTTTAGTAGCTGCAACGGCATCTTCTACTCGATGTTTTTTCTCTTTCATTTCCGCTTCAGTTGCTGCTCCAACTCCAAGAACTGCAACTCCACCAGCAAGTTTAGCTAAACGTTCTTCCAGTTTTTCCCGATCATACTGCGAATCAGTTGTTTCAATTACACTTTTAATCTGACTAATTCTTTCATCAATCAATTTTTTATCACCCTTACCGCCAACGATTGTTGTTTCATCTTTAGTTGAGATAATTCGATCAGCTTTACCAAGATCTTCCATTGTTACCGAATCAAGCTTCCGACCAACTTCTTGAGAAATGACCGTTGCCCCAGTTAAAATTGCAATATCTTCAAGCATAGCTTTTCGACGATCACCAAATCCTGGTGCCTTAATCACAACCGCATTAAATGTCCCGCGTAACTTATTTACAATCATCGTTGCGAGCGCTTCACCATCTAAATCTTCTGCAATAATTACAAAGTTCTTTGTTTGTTTAACAATATTTTCCAATGCCGGAAGCAAATCACTCATTGCCGATATTTTCTGATCTGTAATCAATATTGCTGGAGATTCGATTATTGATTCCATTCTTGATGAATCAGTAATAAAATATGGCGAAACATAACCTTTATCAAAAACCATACCTTCGCGATAATCGACTTCAAAACCAAAACCTTTTGACTCTTCTACCGTCACAACTCCTTCATTTCCTACTTTTTCTAATGCTTCAGCAATTAATTGACCGATTTCGGAATCTGCCGCTGAGATTGTGGCTACCTGAGCTTTTTCTTCTTTGGTTGATACATCTTTTTTTAATTTTCTTAGTTCTTCTACAACTAACTCAGAAGCTTTCTCAATTCCCTTGCGAAGCATCATTGGATTCACTCCTGCTGCAATGTTCTTCATTCCTTCAGTAACCATTGATTGGGCAATTACAGTCGCGGTAGTTGTTCCATCACCAGCTACATCGTTGGTTTTACTTGCAGCTTCACGTACTAATTGGGCACCAATATTGGCAAATGGATCTGCTAACTCAATTTCTTTAGCGACGGTAACTCCATCATGTGTGATGGTTGGAGCACCAAAACTTGCCTGAATTCCAACATTTCGACCCTTAGGTCCTAGGGTTGTTTTTACTGCATCCGCTAAGGAATTTACCCCTAGTTGTAATTTTTTTCGTGCTTCTTCTCCGTATATAATCTTTTTTGCTGCCATATTATTCAATAATTGCTAAAATATCTTTCTGTTTAATTACCAATAAATCTTCATTATCAATTTCAATTTCACTTGGACTATACTTCGTAAAAACCACTTTTTGTCCAACTTGAATTTCCATTGGAATTCTCTCTCCCTTTTCGGTCATTTCTCCTGGTCCAACAGCCAATACTTCACCTTGTTCAGGCTTTTCTTTATTTGCAGTATCTGGAATAATTATCCCGGATTGTGTTTTTTCTTCTTGAGTTATAGGTTTAACAATGACACGATCACCTAGTGGTTTCAATTGATTAATAGTTACCATAACAGTTTTAATATTATAACTAGTTTTTTTTACATGTCAAGGGATTGTATAAGTCAAGGACATATGCGACATACCTCCTTTCGAAACGAAGTACTCAAGTGGACTTTGAGGATACAGCGTATCGTGTGGGCGCTTGGTATTGTAATAAATCAGATAGTCCGCTA
>CAZZFC010000180.1:0-2691 GCA_964653325.1 uncultured Candidatus Saccharibacteria bacterium
TGATCATGATTTTAATTGGTTCCCAACACACTCTAGAGAAAACTTTGAGAATGCTTTTAGGAAATCTTATGATCAGTATTTTGAAATTAATAGGGTTGAAATTATCATGCTGGAAAACTCAATTAATGTGGATGATAAAACCAATCAAATTGAATGGCTAAAAGGAGTTCTGTCTGAAACTGGTACGACATCTATTCGGTTATTTTTTAGTGCTCGGCCATTATATAGTCCTTACTTTGCCTATAAGGAAGATCTCCAGGGTACTGATATTATTAATTTATTAATTGATTCGGGTATCAAATACGCTTTTGCGGGAGACACGCATTTATATGCTCAGTATCAAGACTTGAGTGAGAAACTAAATATGATAACTGTTGGTGCGATCGGAGAATATAAAAATCCGCTACCCCAATGGGTTTCGGTAGAAGTTTATTCTGATGGAACAACTAAAACTACCTCCCATCCAATCATTGATTTTTAGGAATGAATCCGATAAACTAAGTCACAATTATGGATTTCCCAATTTATAAAACTAAACGTGAAGGTTTATCCCTGGGATTCAATGTAAATGATCCAGTTGAGCGATTTGAATATTTTCAAGCTAAGGCTGGTACCGAAATTGAGGCGATTAAAGAATATATCGATGAGGGCCATACATTTGTTGCTTATATGTTAGCCAAGAAGAGTGCAGGTAAGGGTACCTATTCGAAAATGTTTGAAGAAATTGTTGGTTCCGATCGAGTTGCAACTTTCTCAATTGGGGATTTAATTCGGCAGACAGAAAAGGATGTTGCTGATCCAGGTAAAAGAGGGGAATTAGTTGAATATTTAAAAAGTAATTACCGTGGTTTTAATTCGGTTGAAGAGATTATGGAGGCATTCGATAATCGCAGTACCTCAAAATTATTACCAACCGAGTTTATAATGGCATTAGTTAAGCGAGAAATTAGCCGTATCGGTGATAAGGCTGTATTTATTGATGGATTTCCTCGAGGGTTAGATCAAATTTCATATTCACTCTACTTTAGAGAAATTATGCGCCTTCGTGATGATCCGGACTTTTTTGTGTTAATTGATGTGCCTGAATCGGTAATTGATGCCCGGATGAAAGCGCGAGTGGTGTGCCCAATTTGTAAAACTTCACGTAACGTCACACTATTACCAACAAAGTTTCCTGCATATGATAAAGCAAACGATCGATTTTATCTTTTATGTGACAATTCTGAGTGTACTGGTCATGGAGTCCAAGAGATGGTGAAAAAAGAAGGCGATGAATTAGGCATTGAAGCCATTCGCGATCGAGTCAATACTGATGGTGAATTAATGAACCGCGCATTTATGTTGCAAGGTATACCCAAAGTATTACTCCGCAATTCTGTTCCCGTTGATCAAGCAAATGAATCTGTTGATGATTATGAGATTACGCCGGAATTTGAATACAGTTTTAATGATATTGAAAATAGGGTTGAAATGGAAGAAAAACCTTGGGTAATTAAAAGTGATGATGGAATTGATTCATATAGTTTATATGCCGCCCCAGTCGTATTGGCGATGATTATGCAAATTAAAAAGATTCTTTTAGGTTGATCTGTTATATTGAGGCAAAGTCGAAGTATCATAAATTCCAATGAAAACAGCGTTTATTTATATATTAGCAAGTAAAAGAAATGGAACATTATATACAGGTGTTACCTCAGATTTACAAAAAGATTGTGGGAACATCAAACTGGGATTATAGAAGAATTTACGAAAAAGTATCATGTTCATCATTTAGTGTATTTTGAACAATTTGAAAACATTGAAGATGCAATTGCTAGTGAAAAGTATATCAAAGGTAAGAAACGGAAATATAAAACTGATTTAATTGAAAAGGATAATCCAAATTGGGATGATCTAAATAATATTCAAGAATAAATTCTTCGGTCGTTTTACTCCCGTCGAGTGACAAATTATTTCGAGTATTGTAGGTACCTGTCATCCTGAGCGTAGCGAAGGATCCAGAAATGCATGGATGTTTCGCGAAGCTCAACATGACGAAAAATTAACTGCCACGATCGCGGAGCTAGATACTACCGACTTTAGTCTTTGGAGGATCATTATAGCTTAAATCTGTTTTTCGCGACCTTTGGTTGTTTTACGGCCACCTTGCCATTGACCTCGATAAGTATGTACGGCTTTACCTTTGATTTCATGAAAAATAATTGATACAAACCGTGCGCCTAATTCTACTTTGACAGGTATATTTCCTTCGTTTTTAATCCCAAAGAATAACTGTCCATGATACCCGGGATTAGCGAATCCCGTGCGTAAAACGAGTCCACAACGGAAGGTGGTACTGCGAGGTTTGAATGTTGCCCCAATATTTTTAGGTAAATTGACTTCTTCAATAGTTTTTACTAAGTAGTATTGATCGGGTTTAAAAGTGAAGGAAGTTGTTTTGTTTGGATCAAATGATGCAATTTCAACTAAATCCGGCGTTTCTCGCTCGGTAATACCAATAAATGCTTTACCTTTAAGCTTAAAGACTTTATCGAGCCGTAGGTCTATCATACAGCCTTCAGGATCATTAATTTCACGATCAGATAGGTTAGTAATTAAACTGTGTTTTTGGATAAGTTTTTGAATTTCCGAATGTCCAAGAATCATGGAATGAAGTATATCTGATTTTATATTTTGGTAAAGGATTATAAA
>CAZZFC010000181.1:0-2683 GCA_964653325.1 uncultured Candidatus Saccharibacteria bacterium
ATTAATTCAACAAATTCTCATGCAAAAAACATCCCGATTTTGATATTACGCCGCAATTGGTATGACCCATAAATTCAAGTTAACAAACAAAACAAGAATGTAAACACTCAAAAGTAAAACATTGGTTTTTTTTATAAAAAGACCTGCAATATACCCAAACCCAATCACCAAAAAAGCGGTTATTACTAAAAAATAATAATCTTGATTCATGTACCAAAAACCTAAGGGTAAACTCCCGGCCAAAATCAATCTTCCCACTGTTGCCCCTACATTTCTATTTCTACGGTATTTAACAGCTCTCCAAACTAATATTGAAAATACAAATAATTCGGCTAAAAAATACTCCCAAGCATATTCAAAGTTCATTTTTAACAAATCCCAGGACAAATTGGCATTACGGATATATCCCGAATTAGGCAATAAATACTTATAAACCACCAATCCTCCAAACAAAATTATTGCCAATAAATTTATTACAAACAACTTCCGCCTTTTTTTGAAAAAATATATCAAAGACAAAAACATAAAAAATATAGAGGTTTCTTTTGTAAAAAGACTAAAAATCAATAATATAAGTACCCAAAAGTCTTTTTCTTTTAACCAAAGGTAAACTGCAGACAATATAAGCAGCAACTGCAATGGTTCGTCCGTACCTAATCTATAAAAATTAGTCGCTACCGGTGTCGATAACAAGAAAAATATCACTCCCATAAATGCCATATTCTTCTTCAAAGTAATCTTTTCCAAAATCAAATACATCAAAAAACAGCTAACTGTCAAAACAATTGCACCCGCAAAAAAATGGCCTGGTATATTCAAACCAAAAAATTCATATAATATTTTTTTATAAATATACCTTAATGGACGGGTTCTTTGGTCTATTAATAATTAGTGATTTATTATTCGAAAAAAACTGTTTTCCTTTACATACAATAAATCCGTCCCGTCATCAATTAGTCCCGGTGATCTTACCAAAAATTGGGGTGATACCACCAAAACACTCAAAAACAAAAAAACAAAAAAAATCCCAATATTTTTGTATTTCGTCAACCTTAAAAAAATATTTCTACCAACAAAATAAAATACTTTCCAATATCTCTTTCCCAATCTACCCGGTTCATTAATCAGCCTAAACAACCACTCAAACCCTAAACTTCTAATTAATTTAGGACACTGTTTTTTGCTACCAGCCAAAAAATCAAATGCCGCCCCCACTGTTATCCAGACCACCCCCTTTATCATTTTATTTAACCTGTTGGCTACCACAATTTGTTTCTCTGCCCCCATCCCTACCCAAACAATATCCGGTTTAAATTTTTCAATAATTTTTTTAATTTTTTTATAATTATCTTGATTGAACCTTCGTTTAAATTCAGGCGAATAAGACCCTATATTTTTTGATTTATATCCATACTCCCCTACCAGTCTCACCCGAATTTTTTCCAGATTCTCTCTGGTACTTCCCAAAAAAAAATGTTTCCATCTTCTGTCCTTATCGTCCATAAATATTTTTTTCATCAAATCCGGACCATACACCCTTTCCCCCATACCGGTTTTTAATCGTATCCCCCATACCAACGGCATTCCGTCAGCCGTTATTAAGTCTGCCTCATCCAACATTTTTTTAATTTTGTCGTCATCCTTATACATTTTCGCTTCATTCAAAGTAGCGCAATAAACCACTGCCCCCTTTTTGGTCTCAACTCTATTCTTGATCCACCAAACACTTTCACCCATATTCCTGGTACTCAACTTTAATTCGAATATTTTAATCGATTTATTCATTCCGGAGCTAATTTGTTAATTTGGCTTCTAAAATTTTCAAACGAAAATTTTCTGACTGAATCAATACAAACTTGTTTTTCAATATCCAAACTATCCAACAGTTTCATTCCTCTTAATAAACTTTTTTGGTCAAAACTATCAAACAACACTCCGTTCTTTTTATGCACCACGCTCTCCATCACTCCCCCTGACGCCAAAGCAATCACCGGAATACCCATCTTTAGTGCCTCCACCGGCACTATTCCAAAATCCTCCTCTTTTGAAGTATAAATCAGGGCTTTCGCTCCTGATAAAATTTTAAATTTTTGTTTATTTTTACATTCCCCGGCAAACTTTACCGTCGAACCCGCCATTCTCTTCAAGTTCACCGACTCATCACCGCCACCAACTACCACCAACGGCAATTTGTTATCAGTACACGTTTTCACCGCCAAATCTATTCCTTTTTGCTTAACCAATCTCGATAAACAAACATAATACTCACCCCTGTTAGTATCACTTTTCGGAATTTTCACCTCAATCGGCGGATATACCACTACTGCCTCCCGGTCATAATATTTTATAATTCTCTTTCTAATATTTTCTGAATTAGCCACCAACACATCGGGCCTTTTTGCCCCTTGTTTATCTATCATTCGTAACACTTTCATTATGGGCCACAGAAATATTCTGAATGGAAATTTTTTAATCCACCCAATTTCATTAAACTCCCCATATAAATATCTCGGTGGTGTATGAATATAGGCAAGATGCATTGCCCCCTTTTTGGTCTTCACATTCTTTGCCATATACGAGTGGGAAGAGGAAATTACCAGATCATATTTATTTAAATCTAATAATTCCCAATATATCCACGAAAATAGTTTTATTATTGAAATATATTTAGTTACCCGGTTAA
>CAZZFC010000182.1:0-2677 GCA_964653325.1 uncultured Candidatus Saccharibacteria bacterium
ATTATAAGTTCATAGTAGAATAGAATGCAAATAAAACGTATATGTTTACCTATCAAAATGTGAAATTTCAAGATTCAATTGGATATTTCCCACAACTAGTAAAAAGGGTGAAACATGGTTTTTCTTGGGGTAAAAAGTGGGGGAATATGACTTGTGCGATTAATGATTCAGCAATCGCATCCGATAATACAAAACGATTTTTATATAAGGGAAGTTTTGGGAATATTGAAAAATCAATCAATATGATACCTAAACATCAAGATGAAGTGGTCTGGATTGATCAGAAAACAATCTCGAATTTAGAAAATAATGAATATGGGAAAGAAATTGAGTGTGATGCATTTTTTACATCCGAAAAAGAATTAACTCTAGTTGTGAAACCGGCCGATTGCGTGATTGCAATTGTTTATGCCCAATTAGAAGATCAACCAATAATAGGATTTATTCACGCGGGATGGCGAGGAGTGAATTTGGGTTTGCCTCGAAAAGCGATTAAATATTTAATCAAAGATCTAGGAGTTGATGTAGGTACAATTGAAATTGGGGTAACTCCACATTTACTGGCAAAAAGTTTTAAAACACCACATATTAATAAGCTCGGAAACCTAAGTAATTGGCAAGATAGCATTATAAAAATAGATGATGGATATTCGGTAGATATGGGTAAAGCCACGATTAACCAACTTATAGATGCTGGGGTGAAAGACGAGAATATTGAATATTATCAAGTCGATACTTATGAAAATGCTTTAAAAGGTGATACCTTTTCTTTTCGAGCACATATAAATGAAGTAAATATTCCCAATGGACGATATATAATAGCGATTAGGCTTTAGAACTAATTAATGCTTCAATTTCAGGAAATGCCAGATCATCAAGACTTATTTGGGAAGCTGTAAAACCTTTTTCCAATAATATTACATTAATAGCCTCAATTCCTCCGAGTTGCTTAATTATAACCTGAACATGAATAAACAATTCGCGAGCTTCTTCTAATACTTGAGCTGCCTCATTAAATTTACCCCTAGTTATATACCTATGATAAACATCCAAATCGGTTTTAATTGCAGCTATTTCTGCGATAATGTGGTCAGGATTGGTTCGATAATGTTCCAAGCCGGGATTAAATGAGATTTTTTCTGACATAGACTTATGATTTAACTGAATAATTAGTTCCAATAATGCTGATTAATTCATCTCTCCAATAATCACCACGTAATTCTTACTATATTTTTTCGCACATTTGGGGCATGTGGTGTACCACATATACATTTTTTTAATCGTGATTCCTTGATCTTTAGTGTTCTTTTCAAAATCAGCTGTCCATTTACCCGTATCTTTAAATTCACCTTCATAAACCCGGCTATAGAATTTACCACTCAGTGTCATATTTTTCGCTTCCGGAATTTCTTTATCTACCGCACAATATACGTTCATGTTCCACATTGAAGTATGATCCGATAAACAAAGCGCATCAGGAATGGTTCCTCCCGCTTTGCGAATCCTGGTATCCATTTTTGTAATAACTGATCCAAAGTTGATTGGCATATATAAAAATGTAAAAACTTTATCTTGAATAAACCTTTTATTAACCCAGGTAAATTGTTGGTTATCCCATGGGATAAGGTCAAATTCAGGGCAACATTCTTGGTTTGTATTTTGATCGTCCATCATAATAATTATTTTATTTAACCTTATTTGGATCAACGACTTTACCTATAAAAAGGATATTACTAGTTTCTCGATCTTGAATAATAAAGATAAAAGGATGATCTGCCCGAAAAACAGTTCGTTGTGGTATTGATTTTAATTCCATTCCAACTGCGGTAGCCGCCGCGGCTTCGGTGCCAACTTCATCGACTTTAATAAATGCTTGGTGAATTACAAACCCGATCATTAAGTCATTCGCTCCAGTCATACCAGAAAAATCAGCCTTATCGCTAAATGCGGTTGGCATACCAAGTGCACTTAAAGTATCTTTCATAAAATATTTCGTATCAAACTCAAATTTTGGCATAGTAATGGAATCTAATTTTGTTTGTTGCATTTGTGATTTGTATTCATTAAGTTTTTCTGAAGTTAAGGTTGTCTCAATTGATGCCAAATCACTAGAAGGTAGGATCACTAACATCGAAATTTTGTTCCCTTTATAGGGTAGTTCTAATATTTGGATATCTCCAATATCGGCATAGTTAAAAGTCGTTTTGTCAGGTTGCATATTCATCATTTTCACTGTTACGATATTGTTGGGTGTAATTGTAAAGTCGCCATCATGCGTATCTGAAGGATCAAATTCCCATTGCCAGGTGCCTTTAAAGTAGATTGCGTTTGTTAATACTAAACGCGCTGATTCATCGAGTGTGCCTTTAGGAATTAAATCGACAATTATATTTTTAGTCTGTTTTTCAATAAAAGTATTGATAGTGACTCTAGAATTTTCAGTATCGGTTACAAAGTCGAGATTGGTAGCTTTACCGCCAAAGTATTTCTCAACGGTATTCGTATAATCGCTTAATAATTGAAAATCCTTTTGAATCCATAGTGCATTTCCGGTTCGTAATTCATAATCTTTTGCACCGGCATTAAGTTGATTGTAAATTGTCGCAGAATTTGGTTTTAAGATAGTATCCTCGGGGAAATGGAATACGGATTTCATTTCGCTGGCGGTTTGACCTTT
>CAZZFC010000183.1:0-2671 GCA_964653325.1 uncultured Candidatus Saccharibacteria bacterium
TGTTTTTGGATCAACAT
Organism: uncultured Candidatus Saccharibacteria bacterium; assembly: GCA_964653325.1. Lineage (GTDB taxonomy): Bacteria > Patescibacteriota > 4484-211 > 4484-211 > CAZZFC01. The sequence goes on from CAZZFC010000183.1 coordinate 18, forward strand.
AGCGTGGTTCCCAGTATTTTTCAACCTTTTCCGTTACTTTGGTATATGCTTCGATGTGAGTTAAGTTGGTGATTTGATGCACGTGAATTCGGCGTTTAACAATCTCCTGCCGGACTACTTCGGAAAACGCTTGATCCAAAAACTTAGTCATATCGGAAACCATTTCATAAATAAATAGATGATTTTGAGCACGCAATGAATTCCATGTTACTTGTTCTAAGCCAGCCTTCCTCTTGTAATAACTCACATTTGATTGGGAACTATTTTCACCAGATAATTTTGTAATTTCGTCAGTGACATAAGGTAGCAGTGATTCAAGCTCTGTTACTTCACTTTGTTTTTTGGCAACCAACCCTTTTAGCTCATCAATTTTTGCGGCTTTAAAGCAAAATCCTCGACTTCCAACTTCTTCAGTCGTAAGTCCAAGTAGGGATAATTTGTCCAGAATTCGATACACTTTCGTTCTACCAAGATGGAGTTCTTGGCTGATTTTGAGTGCAGTCGAATCCCCATCTTTGCTTAAAAGTAGATATACTTGAGCCTCTTCGGAACTGATTCCGAACTTCGTCAGAATTGTTGTTAGTTTGTCTGTTTGATCGGACATCTCTTCGACTATTATATCCCATAGGATTACAATTGCAACCAGAACATTACCAAGTAAACTCAACGGAAAGGAGAGTAATCCCATGGCATTCGTACAGATTGAACCCCAAACTGAGTTAACTAAGGATACATTGCTTGATGTGCAGGAAACTGTCCGCCAGATCCTACGATCGTCAATTGCCGAAGTATGGCAGGTCCCGGCAAATGATATTCTGATCAATATTCAACACTGCACGGTTGTAAGCGCTGACCCAACTGCAATCAAGCTTGGGGCAGCACCCGACCTGCTCATCAAGATCAATACCTCAGGTGGAGGCAACTTCTTCAAGACTCTGATCATGAAGCTCCGTGCCCAGCAACTTGCTCGCCTGATTGAATCCCAATGGAAGGAAGAATTCGGTCCAGAATTAAGGTCTGAAGTCTGGATAACATTTTTCCATACATGGGGAATTACCTTCGACCTCTAATAATTTCTCTGCGCGGTCGAAAGACTGCGCAGAATCTTAATAATTAGATAAATACAATCCCGCAAACAACCCCTTGATATATTTTTCAGCATCTTGATCTAAGTCTTTCTCTCAAACCAAGATGCCAATTCCCGAAACAACATGCATCACTTTACTTCAGCCCAAAAGTCCTTTGCATCTTTGATGGTATGGTCGTCATTTGGATCCAATACCACATGGTCATCATCTTCCAGCGGAGGCTTTACCAAGACAATATCCATCCGAATTTTTGGACCAAACTGAGATTGAATCACTCTTTCTGATCCAACAAGTTTGCAACAAATACCTGCTTGGCGAATAGCCACCGTACATCGAACAAGTGCTTCACCATCGGTTTCTGTGGTCACCCACAGGTATACCACCCTTTGTTTGCGAGCTTTCCGGGACATGGATATACTCCTTTCTTTGACTCATCAATCAAACTTACCGTGTTTCAACGGAATTGGTTGTATTATAAGCGCAAGTTAATCAATCATAGTTTTTTCCATGGAATTAGAGTTATCCAGGATCATTACTTAAAAAAGTATCAATTAAATAATCCAGCGTATCATATATCATTCCGATGACTATAAGGAAGAGGAATCCCTTTTGTATTCGATTTTACCTAATTCAAAAGCGATTTCTCAGTCGTTTTACTCCTTCGAAATGACACCTGTATTACTTTTTGATACATCTGTCTAGTTACTTATCTATTTCAAATTGAGCTACAATACGCATATGGATGATTCATCCCACCGTCCGTTGGCAGATGTTTTACGGCCTTCAAAATTAGCTGATTTTGTTGGTCAGGAACATTTAGTTGGTGAGGGCAAAATATTAAAGAAGATGATTGAGGCTGATCAAATCGCCTCCATTATTTTATTTATACAAAATTCATCATTATTCAATACAAGTTTTGAACATCTAGCCAATCAATTTTCACTATTTTTGGTTTCATATTAGCCCCTCGACTTTTAATTGGCTAGTTATTATATCTTTCAGTCCGTATCTCCTCTTCCAACCTAGTTCCTGCTCGGCTTTCTTTGAGCTGGCTACCAGTTCAGGGGCATCACCATCTCTTCTGGCAGAATAAACTACATCAAAATCTTTTCCTGATATTTTTTCAACCATCTGTATCATTTCTTTAACTGTATAGCCTTTGTTAGTACCTAGATTGTAAGTTCCAGATTTCTTGGACTCTAAAGCTAATATTATTGCATCAGCTATATCACCAACGTGTATGTAGTCTCTAATGCAAGTGCCGTCTCGAGTTTTGTAGTCATAGCCGAATAACTTAAACTGCTCTTCCCCCTTCATGCCTCGTATTATTGCAGGCAACAAATGGCTTTTGCACTTGTCTTTTATATTAAATAAGCTTCCTGCAACATTAAAAAATCTGAAGATTGTTGTTTTAGTGCTGTAAACCTTTAGACTATTCACCACATCTTCATCGTGAGCTTTAGTTATACCATAATAAGATTTAGGAGCAATAATACTGTCTTCAGTTAACGGCATTATCTTATTGTCTGGTGAATAAATACCTGCACTACTCGCAAAAACTAGCTT
>CAZZFC010000184.1:0-2654 GCA_964653325.1 uncultured Candidatus Saccharibacteria bacterium
AAAGACGCTGCTCCGATTAAAAGTACTTTTATGATTAACCGGTGATTTATTTTTTTTAACTTATTGAAGTAAGTTACGATCACCAATCCAATTAGTAACAAATAATAACCAATTCCGAAGATTTCATTCTTTATTCCAAATGTTTTACCATATTTTGAATCCAAAACACTCACACAACTATTCCCGACAAAACACATAATCGGTTGAGCAGAGTTTATATACTGTTGATATTGAAAATACAAAGTTGTCGCATTAATTAGACCGATTGTTGATAAAGAAATAATAATTGAGAATAGAAATTTATTCATGGGAGTTTAATATTAGCACACGAATTCTTAAACAAAACCCGGGAAATAATCTTTGATTATTTGTCCATTTTTAATTCCCAACTTTTGCAATGTTCCCTTAAATCCTTCCACCATTGCGTGTGGTCCTGAAATATAATATAACCGATCGCGATAATCGGGAATTTCATCTATTATCATTTGTCTATTAATTCGGCCAATTTTCCCTTCCCAAGCTAAAGGGATAGATCTTTCATTCGTTAATGTGTAAATTGTTTTAATTTTTAATTGTTTTTGAGCTTCATTGAAAATTTCTGTATATACGATTTCTTCTATAAATTTATTACAATACAATAAAATAATATCTCGCTTTTCATTGCTATCGATTAGATACTTTAATATACTTCGAAATGGCGTAATTCCAATTCCACCCGCAATAAATACCAGCTTACGATTTTTATCCTTTGGTAAAGTAAAATCACCGGCTAGTTGGGACGCAATGATCTCTGAATTAGGTTCCATCTGAAGCAATGTTCGTTTATAACTGGTCACATGCTGCCGGAATTTTATCCCGATTCGGATTGTATCTTCAGTCGGAGATGAAACTAACGTAAAATATCGTCGATTACCGCTGCTATCGACCTCATTATGACCTAACGTCCATTCCATATATTGGCCTGGAGAAAATGTAAAACTTTTTGGTTTATCAAACACAAAGTCATAAATATCTTCGGATAATTTAACTTTTTCTTTTAACTTTAAGATCAATTTCTCTTTCGGACTAACGATATAAACAAACACATTTCCTAAAACTAATGCCAATTCTGGACTAAAATATATCGCACCAAAATGAAGTTGAGGTACCATTAAAAATCCAACGATTCCACCATATATCATTTGCAAGATTTTCGTTGATGGGGTTGTTAATGGTTCGGTAAGCATTACAAATCCCAAAAACCAAATTGAAGAATAGAGTGTGATATTTTTGATCTGATTAAGCAAATCTTGATGCACAAATAAACTAAAAATAAGTGTTGTTATCACCATTGTCATAATAAAAGTATTTACCATTTCTTCTCGACGGATTTTCCGAACAATTAATAATCCACCAATTACAACAAATGGCATCATATACATATTTCCAATCCACCAACTCGCAGATTGATTCGCCGCAACAGAAGTAAGAACAATTGCAATTGCCGCTGGATTAAAAATATGCTTTTTGTTAATCGCTAAAATATATTTGGATGCTTCTGCTAATATTCCTACCCACATCAAAAAGAAAATATCATTAATACTTTGAGCAGGAGAAATTAAAAACACTAAAATTAAAGCAGTAATATAAACCGATTCCGTGTTAGTCTGAGCGTTATAAACTTTAGAATATACTTTTTCCGTTAATAAAGAAAACCAAATCAATACTAATATTGAAACAATTAACGCAATCGGCGAATATGGCAAAAGGTCAAAAACACTATAGATAACTGCTACCATTAGTAAAATAATCAAATAATTTAAAACTAAACGGTACATGGTGATTCGATTAAGAAAATTATCAATTTTATTCATTGAGATTAACAATATAAGGTTCAAAATTATTCGTATATGTCGCAACTGCCTTTTGATCAATCATATAGCCTGCAAATCCATGTAACTTGTCAATAAACTCAATCCCCTCTTTCCCCATAGCAAAAGCCGCGGTCGCGAAACGATCAGCTTCGTAAATATTAGTACCAATCACGGTAATACAAACAATCTCGGTTAATTTTTCATTTTGGGAAAAAGGATTATAAACATGTTGACCACGAATATATGTTCCGGATGTGGCAATCCCCTGATTTGTGACATTAACAATTTTAATAACTTCTTTAATATTAAATGGGTTACGAATCCCAATCCGCCAAAACTGGCCTTTTTCATTATTACCTTTAACTTGAATATCACCGCCAGCTTCAACATAGTAATTATTAAAACCGAATTGATCTAAAATTTTGGTGGCATTATCTATTGCCCAACCTTTCACTAAACCTGACGGATCTAATATCCCATTTCGAGAAATGTCAAAATAGCCATTGGTGAGAGCCTTCGTTTCCTCACACATTGCTAGGATTTGTTTCATGTCAGAACTATACTCATTCTCAGTTAGTAAACCTTGATTGATTTGACTAATTTCACTCTCTTTTTTATAGGTACTAAATTTTTGATCTACATAATTAAAATATTCAAATACTCGATCAATTGGATTTTGAACCATAGATTCATTTGGGATTTCTACCGTTATTGGCATCCCCATTAAATAAAATTCGTGTTTCTTTCATATATTTACTTTGCCTGAGATAACGCGAAACTTAATGATTGAACAAAAGCTTA
>CAZZFC010000185.1:0-2626 GCA_964653325.1 uncultured Candidatus Saccharibacteria bacterium
TTTTATATCATCAATTACAATTTTGTAGTCTAAATATGCATAGACTAAACGATCTTTATCCAGTGTAGTCATCTCTTTTTTATTCATTAAGATCAACAATTTTTTTGTTTCTTCATAATTAGCAACATTTATTTCATGTTCTAAACAGGTATCATGTTGAAACGGTACCACCAAACTTTTCACTTCCAATGTTGTAGAGAATTTACCAGTATAGCCATTGTCTTGTTCCCGAATCCGCAGTCCATAACCTTTAGTTGTATCGTACCAACTACTTTTTTCCTCCATGTTTTTAATCTCATTTGGCACAAACCAATGATCAATCACATGCCCGTGATAGACCACTTTGGCGCCCATTTTAATTAAATTTGATTCAATCTTTCGACGATTCTTCGTCACAAATCGAATTTCAATTTCATGAATATGCTCATGCGGAACTTGGCCTTTAACAAACGTTTCCAAGTCAGTTTGCCGAATTCGGATGGCGCGGCCAATTTTGACTATGGGTAGTTTTTTAGTTTTGATATGCCTCCGAACAGTTTGCCAATGCACGCCTAAATACTTGGCGGCTTGTTCAATTGACACCAGGTTATCACTACTAGTCATCCGAGTATTATATCAGTGAGCAAAAATGATTACGAGCAATGTTTTAGATGTTATAATCAATTTTATAGGAACAGTTATTTTGACTATTATGTATTTATTTTCAGCAACCTTTGGGTTGTGGAATATCTATAGTGAATTAAAAATGGGACTAAAAAAAATGTATGCAAAAGATCGCCGTAATATATGGGCAGTACGATTTATACTGCTTGGTATTTTTCCCCTATTCATCGGATTATTGTCACTGATCATTATGTTTACAAATCCATTTAAAGCGCTATCGTTTTAGGTTGAATTCAGAAGATATTTTTCGATTCACTGATAATTAAGCGACTAACTCAAACCCTTCCCCTTTTATATTTCTTATCACTCCCCGAGGAATACCATATTTTTCGAGCTTATCCCTTACCCGTTGTACTGTTTTGGTAATCCCCCACAATGAAAATTTAACGTCGGCATGTGAGTTATAAAGTTCTTCGGCAATTGCATCGTAACTTAAAGTTTTCGATTTACATTTTACCAAGGCTTCAACTAACCTTATTTCATAAGGCGATAATATCTGCGATAAATCATTGCCACCTACAGCTAACTGGTGATTGTCTTGGTTATATTCAATAAATTGACCGGTCGGAAAACCCAATTCCATCAGATATGAGAGGGATTGATGCATTAATTGGGGATTATATTCGGTCACGATGTCTAAGGTTCCACGGTAATTTTTATATCCATATACGTATTTAGTAAGGAAGTCACTAACGGATTCAGTCTCCCGCCAACTAATATTCGGATTTTTATCTAAAACTTCACGGGTAATTGAAGAAGCAAATAACTCAACAATACTTTCTTTAAAAACATCTAACCTTGGCATTAAATTTATTACTTTTTTTTCATCACTTGGATTACAAACACTAAACGATCCACAAGTACTCAAGTAGGACGGATAGATATTAATATCAACATAGCCTGGTTTAATATAATCTAGAACTTGATAAGTTTTTTGTAATACCTTTTTAAGTATATTTTCGTATGTTTTCTGTAATTTATTTAACTCTTTTGTTGATATTTCAGTAAATGTCTGGGTTCGGATTAATTCGGAAACTAAGTATTTAGTGATTATCTTTTCATCATTTTCGTATTGTTTTTCTAAAAAGCCATTAACCCAGTATTTCTTTATGATTGGTCGATAATTTAATTTGGGAAGGATCACAACTGGATCCATAATCTTATAATTAATTCCCATTTGGATCACGTACCAATTATTTTTAGTAAAAAATCCATTCAGGATATGTTTTATGGTTGTTAAATATAATCGGCTTGCTTCGGTTTCAACCGAATAACTTACTTTTAGCATGTCGGAATTATACCCTATAGTCGCGAATGTGTCAAAGCAGATATTACCACAGAGCCTTATTCGGGCTGATGACGTAAAATATCGGCAATCTTAGTCAAGCCGAAACTATAGTCCCATAGTTTAATCTAGGGTGTCGAGTACGTTTATAATCAATCCCGCTTGAAAGGAGGAATCATCAAAATGGCAGAAGGTCAGGCAACAATTCAACTCCAATTCAATCGTCGCGGTGAATGGGTCGACGTTGGTGACCCAGTTACTGTGGCAAACGAAACCAGCGCAATTCGTAATGCACAAGCTGAGATCATGAAACTTCACGGTATCAAGGAAGTTGACGGTGCGCTCTACCGTTGGCAAATCGAGCGCCCCGAGTAATCTTAGCACCTACAATAAGGAGGTCATTCACCATGGCACAATCACTGATGGGTCAAAGGGCTGAAGAAACCAGTCCTGGTGCGATTCACCAGGCTGGAAGGATTATCGCGGCACTTAAGACCGCACATGTTGACGTTGAGCTTCCCAGTGTCCCGGGACGCTCGGAGAAGTTCTCTGCACATGATCTTGGGAGTGTGCAGATCGAACGTGTCTCACTCAACTCCCGCGACATGGTGCAGATACGGGTCAGCACACTGACCCCACCAACGAGCTGATCACGGATTCGGTACGATGTCGTCTGGT
>CAZZFC010000186.1:0-2616 GCA_964653325.1 uncultured Candidatus Saccharibacteria bacterium
ACTTGGTTTTTGAAAGATGATTCCGAGTTGACTGCGGATATTGGCGGAGTTTTTTCTAAATCTAAACCAAATATTTTGATATCGCCCGAAGTTTTGGATAAGGTTGTCGTTAAGATAGATATGATGGTTGTTTTCCCAGCACCATTTGGCCCTAGTAATGTAAAAAATTCACCCTCTTTAACATCAAAACTCACATGATCAACCGCATTAGACTGTTGAACGGAATATTTTTTAGTTAAATTATTTAGTTCAATGACTTCATTCATAAAAACACTCTCATAACTATAACAAACATTATATAATTTATAAGCTAAGGAGGTGATCAAATAATGAAAGGTTTTTTAGACTTTATTCGAGAACAAGGAGTTGTTGGTTTAGCCGTTGGGTTTATTTTAGGTGGAGCAGTTTCGAAAGTAGTGACATCATTAGTCACCGATATCATCAATCCTGTTCTGGGGGTGATATTAGGAGGTGTCGGTAATCTCTCAACTATAAGTCTTCAAATTGGATCGGTTAACTTAATGTGGGGAAGTTTTGTCAGTGTTCTAATTGATTTCTTAGTAATTGCATTAGTTGTATATTTTGGTGTCAGGGGAATTGGGTTAGATAAATTGGATAAAAAAGCTGCATAAATTTAAATATTAATTAACATATCCGGTATCACTTTAGGGGTGAACCGGATATTAGGGGAGGGAATAAATTAATCAAAAAAGAGTACTATAATTAGATGATGCCGGAATTGAGTACATTAACTGATGAAAAACTCGTGGAATGGATTCGTAACCAACACTTAAAGGATTATAAAGAAATCGTAATTCGTTATCAGGATAAGTTAAAACGATACATATTATATATAACAAAGGATGAAAACATGAGTAATGATATTTTGCAAAATACATTTATTAAAACCTATCAAAACCTGAATGGATTTGATACTAAACGTAAATTCAGCAGTTGGATTTATCGGATTGCACACAATGAAGCCATGAATCTTCTTGTTAAAAATAAAAAAACAATATCTTTAACTACGGAGCATATTGACCTGATCGAAACTCGTGATAGTACACAAGTAGATGTAATCTTTGAAAAAGAAGAAATGGTTCGAGTATTAAACAAATTAATCGATCAAATACCAATTCATTATAGAGAACCATTAGTTTTATATTATTATGAAGATAACAGTTATGAAGAAATTAGTGATATCTTACATATCCCAGTGAATACGGTTAGCTCGCGCATTAACCGTGCCAAAAAAGCCTTATATGAATTAGTAGCAGAAAGTAAATTATTACAAAATGGATAACAACAAAATAACTGAACAGGTGATGAGCCAAATCGATACGCAGCATATTCAAATGCGTCCTAAATGGTATTTTATTTTAGGTAGTTTATTAATTAGTCTATCTCTTGCTTGTATAGTAATTTGTGGATTATTTATTTTTTCAGATGTATTTTTCCACATCCGAAGCCATGGACCATTTGGTTATTTACAATTTGGGTCAAACGGAATTCAACCTTTTCTGCAAACTTTTCCAGTTGTTCCTCTTTTTATTGGTATATTTTTGATTGTTTTTGGTAGTATCTTATTAATTCGTTTTACCAAGGCCTATCACTATTCGATGAGACTAATTATTAGTATTCTCGTGATTATTTTTATAATTGTTGGATTCACGGCGGATTATTTCGGATTGAATGAGTTTATTGCTCAAAATAATTCAATTAATCAAATCTATACTCCTTTTGTTAGTGACTCTTGGATCGTTGGTGAAATCACAGCTGTAAATAATAACAATCACTGGATGGACATTCGTACTCCGTATGGTGATGATGTGCAAATTGTATGGGATCAACAAACCTTATTACCAGTTGGATCAAATTTTAAACCAACCGATCGGGTTCGAATTATTGGCGATAATATCGATGGAATTATTCATGCTGATGGAATCACAATTGGCGGTATGGGATGGCGAAACTCCTTTCCGACGTTACCACAACCCCGTCGGATGTTTTTTGTTCCACCCCCCATTGATAATTAAAAATTAATAAGAAATCTCTTGCCAGGTGTGATTGTATTTTTTCCCCAGTAACAGTGTCATCAAAGACTGATCTAATAAATACTCTGATCGCCAAACAAATTTTTCTCCGGGTGTTTCATCACTTACAAATCGATTAAAATTAATACCCTCAATGGCAATCACCGATCCATTAACCAATAACTGATTTATCGATATCGTATTTGGATCAGAATCAAAAATACCTTCAATAATATAAAATCCATTGATATTTGTTACATTCGGATCAACTAAAACATTTTTCTTTACAATAAATATGGTGTGATTATTTCCAATTGAATTGATATTTCGATCGATTGTAAAATCTCCGTTAATTAAAATAATTGTGGAAATTGCCGAAATCTCATAATCATTTAAATTTGTTATCTCAGATAAAAGCACGTCGGTAGAAAATTGATATATTCCATTACTGGTTGGAAATACGTGATTTTCAACCAGATTGGCTTGACTTTCAATTTGATCCATTTGAGGAATAAGTTGGGAAAGATTAGGCACCGTTCAAAAACGGTCTCTTAGAATGTCCGAAAAGGTTGATAAATCAACA
>CAZZFC010000187.1:0-2610 GCA_964653325.1 uncultured Candidatus Saccharibacteria bacterium
GTTTTCGTTAGTTTGATTGTAAATTGCGATATTGCGGAATCGACTCGAACCCATATCTTCATAAAGTTCATACGAAACCGACCATGATTCCTGATTATCTTGGTACCACGTCAGAATATTCTTTCGGTGAATAATAATATCGGTCCGTGAATAATACTCAATTTGTTTCTGAATTTCTTCCATCGCTTGGGCTAAAGTCCACTTTTTGGTAGAATTAATTGATGGTAGAATTAATAAGATTATCCCAACGACGGCAAGTGAAACTACAATTTTCGGAAAAAGTCTAAAGAAAGTAAATTGTTTCTTCAGTTTCGGTTTTTCACTAAAACCCAAAGTATACCTTAGCGAATTAAGATATTTTGGATCAGGTGTATTTCCCTGAGTGTTTTTCTGTTGATAAATTGCTTGTTTTAATGAAATCATTTACACCTTTCTAATTATAATAATGCTAAATAAATAGAAAAGTCACATTATTGCGGCCAACCATACTTAGGTTTCCAACCAAAAGGATTACTAAAATCATGGATTCGTCCTTTGTTATTCGAAACCGCATAGAAGGTTGTAAAGTTATTCGGCACCGTAGGAGCTAAAATACAAGCCTTAAACATTTCCGCGCAATCTCGCCGATCTAAAAAGACTTTTTGATCGTTTGGGTCATCACTTGGAACATTATTCCAAATCACTCCTCCCAAACGAATGCAGATAATCTCCATTCCCTTTTGGCAGTAATATTGACCGAGTTTTTCACCATACCAATTACTAATTCCATAAATGCATCCAGGTGTTTCGGGTGTATTACTATCAATATGTTTGTTATCCGTGTGGGTTGCAAAATCATGAACATACACCGAACTCACAAATATTACTCGTTTAACTTTATTGATTAAACAAGCATGATAAACATTTTGAATCATTTTAATATTATCAATACTGGCAGTTTCAGTATTATAATTCTCGGACTTATCCCAAGCCAAGTGAATTAAAACATCATGATAGGCAGTTTTAGTTAATAATTGATCGTAATCTAGTACGTCATCCTCCGGCAGATCGAATTCGGTTATGTTAAATAACGAGTTTAGAAATTCTTTAATCGTATAACCAACCGTACCTTTACTTCCGGTAACAATAAGATTCAATTTTTTAACATTGGATGATTTTATCGCCATATAATTTCCTTCCGGTTGCGATGATCTTATCATATAGTTCATTCGCACGGTGTCTAACCATTTCATCATTTCGGGAATTTCTTAAAATTGAATTTAACAATAAGTGGGCACCTTTTTCGACCATTTCTGGATGCCAACATGGATTACCACTCGCCCACCAGAATTGATCTGAATTAAGTCCCTGATCTAAATCGTCTGGCAACCCATCGAGATGATTGCTATTAGCTGTGGCCAATTCCAATAATTCCCACTGCAGCAGGTGTATATGATTGGCTGGATTACACCATCTTGGAAATTTTCGTTTTCCGGTAATATCTTCTTGGGTTACCCCCCAGGTTGAAATTAATTCGTGGATCTTTTGAACAGAATACTCCATACTTAATAACTGTGAAACCCCAAGTACATCGATTTGAGGATGGTTTAAGATTGATGCAAGTAAATTAAGATTACCTTTAATATGATACCCGAAAGTCTCCGCATCTACCGCGATAATGGCATAACCAGGGTTTCCCTGAAAATGCTCTTGTAATCGATCTACAAATTTATCAATCGTTAAAAGATGATCAAATGCCACCATTAATGACAATGGTCGATCTCGGAAGAATACGAATAAACCTGGTGTAGAGCTTGATTCATAAATATGTTGATGGGTTTTTAATCCACGGTGAAACCCATATTCTTTTATCCCTGCTTCAGGAATAGCCGATTCGTCGATAATCATCCACTGATAATTAAGCTCTGAGATAACCGAATCAATCTCCGGTGAATAATACATTTCCGGTAAAAATAAACCTTGGGGTTTTGACAAATTTAAATACTGTTTCAATAACTGCTCTTGTATGTGAATTTGCCGGATTGCTTCATTTCTAGGAATCTTTGGTAGTAGTGCATGAAAAGCTGAGGTTCCAGCAATTTCAACCTTTTGCGTATCGATCAAATCTTTAACCATCGGAAATATTGATTTATATCCGTATTGATCCCAAAGCCGTAATAAAGATCCGGTCACATTTAGTGTAATCTGACCCTTTTTAGATTCCCCAAGCGTCTGAAATAAAGGTAGATAAGATTGATTTGTAATGAATTCTAATACATCCGAATATTGTATCGATGGTTGGTGCGCGTGTAATAGAATTCCTAACTTAAATTTTTCCACATTCTTATTCTAGCTTACCTTCGTGTTCCAATCGACGCAAAGCAACTTGACTTGCGCGATCATATAAAGCAACATAATTCGCTGCTCGATTTTGCCAACTATTATCTTGCGACATTACAATCTTTTGAAGTTTAGTCCAAGTTTCAATATCTTTATAGATCTCAAGTGCTCGAACAATTTGGCCAAACAAACTATATGGATCGTACTCCTTAAACACAAAACCAAAGCCACTATCCGAACTATAATCATATGGTTTTACCGAATCAATCAAACCTCCAACCCCATGCACTA
>CAZZFC010000188.1:0-2587 GCA_964653325.1 uncultured Candidatus Saccharibacteria bacterium
ATTCTCACTTCCGCCCACGACTAAAGTCGTGGGTATCCGTTTGGCACATTAATGAGGGATTATTAAATTGCTGAGTGATATTGACTAAACTGATATCAACCGGTGGATCATTATCAACCCAATAGGTTAGGGAAGCCGGTAATGCTTGGGTTGTTTGGGTTTTAAAAATTATCGCTAAATCGCTAATATACCAACCATTTGATCCATTGGCCCCAATTATTTGTGATTGTGTAGTCACATCTGCATTGACCTTAATTGAACAAACTAATAGCAAAATAACCAATATTATTTTATACATGCTTTTTAAGTATCTAGCTTGTTATTATAAGATATCCGCTGATTAATTGCGAAGTACCAGATATGTATCTAGTTACGCGAATTATTCTATTGCTCTTAACATCAAACAAAAACAACCTTAAATATTTTAAGGCTTAATGATGAGGAATCAACTTACTCATAAATTATTAAAATAAGTTACAATTAACCGATGTACTTGATCCCATTAATACTATTTCTCTTGATTTCACCGCCAACATATGCCGTTTGTCCAGTATGCACAATTGCGGTTGGAGCTGGTCTTGGAATTTTCCGCGCACTTGGAATTGATGACACGATTTCAGGACTTTGGATTGGGGGATTAATCATGTCGATGTCTTTTTGGATGAGTGAGTGGTTATCGAAAAAGTTACCTAATTTTAAGTACAGTCTTCTGACTTCTTATATTAGTATGTTTTTATTAACAATTGTCCCATTAAATATTGCAAAAATTATTGGCCATCCAGAAAATCAAATCTGGGGAATCGACAAAATAATGTTTGGAACGATTTTTGGGATGATTGCATTTGTAATTGGCTATTTAATCGATCAACGGATCCGACAAAAAAATAATGGGAAGGTACTGATGTATTACCAAAAAGTGATCTTACCAGTTTCTGCACTGCTAATTAGTAGTGGAATTATGTATGCCGTTGTAAAATTAATTTATCATGGATGAAAAAGTACAGGAACTATTAAATAAAGTTAAAGCAGTTGAAAAAGGCGAAAAGCTAGATCTTTCATCTGGTGAGGATTTATCCGTTGGTGTGATGAATTTAATCAGTATTGAAGAACATCTGTTTTTTACTTATGGTAAAACCCAAGATCCTAAGTTTTTAGAAATCTTAAATGAAATTCGCGAGATGCGCAAAACTTTGCTCAAACGAATTATTAAAGATTATGAAGGAGAAGTTTGGTGTATTAGTAAACATTTACTTGCGGCATCGATGAGACTAATGGAAGTGGGGACCAAATCATTGACTAAAGGAGATAACGCAGACGCGCAAGAATTATTTAATAAAGGATATCAACTGTATAGTTTATTTTGGGGATTGAATTTAAAACTGCTTGATACCGATACACTTAAGACTGAAATTCAAGTTGATGCGCAAACTCCCGAGATAGAAATCAACGATGAAAAATCTACTGTTACGATGCTTAATGAAAACATACCGCCAAAAGAAACTGGTAAAGTTAGCGTCTTTGCGAAACTTGGTCAAATCGTGCAAAAAGCAATTGATTGCTGTCGCGAATAATCATGGATTTAGTAAAAATTAATTCCAATATTTTAGAAATTATTGTGTATGGCACTCATACCTGTCCGCATTGTAAACAAGAGTTTGCTTGGCTTGATGAAAGACAAATTCCATACGAAATAAAGTTTGTTGATGATGATCAGGAGATTGCAAAAGAAATGTTTACGCTTACAAATCAACTTTCAGTTCCGGTAACTGTCATTAATTACACCAATAAAGAATCGGAATATATTATTAATTTCGATCAGGAAACCTTACAAAAAACCTTATTTTAATTCTGAATTAAGCTGTGTTATGCTTTAAATATGCAAAAACCAATTGGTGGTAGTGAAATCCCCTTCGGGGGGTATAGACCCGCTGAATTTGGAAATGAAGAGTTTCGTGAATTTAGAGAATCTGAGGCAAATCCTCTTACTGATGAAATGATTGGAGTAATCGAAAAAGCAACCGATAATACTCAAAAAACAGAATTACGTGAACGTCAACGAACAATTTTTGCTAACTTACCACCTGATTTTTTAGTTGATTTAAAAGCACAGATACATGCCGCATATAGAACTGAAGCTATTTATGGACATCCAATAACTTCAAGAGATGTTGAATTACGTATTTTACGAGGAGCTGTCTTTGAAATGTTAGTTAAATATGACTCGGAGATATCACCACCTTCAAGTGAAATCTCTGGTGAAATACTTTCATTAATTTCCGATCCAGATAGATACCGATTTATCAAAGAATTTGGTTTACATCGGAACCCTGATTTAGCATATATCGATATTACAGAAGCAGGACAGATAATTTTTCGTGGAGTTGGTGAAGTAAAACTAGGACATTTAAATGCTCGCGCGATTGACCAATTACAACGATTTCAAAAAACGATTACGGGATTGGGTTCTCTTTTTAAAAAAAGTGCTGCGGTATTGATTTGACTGGGTATCAAAATTGATTAACGCCCGTTAAAAGTAAGTGAAGTCAAAAATTCCAATTTCTGATCTTGATCCAGAACCGTTTTTTCA
>CAZZFC010000189.1:0-2583 GCA_964653325.1 uncultured Candidatus Saccharibacteria bacterium
GCTCGTCCTTCGCTAGCACACCCCAAACCTCCTCGGCCGTTCCGATCGAATCGGAATGGCCGGGGTTGTCAATAAAGATTACAATATATTGCAGTCTTTACCGACAATCCCAATATACCCAACAAACTGGAGTTTGTTTTGGTATAACGCTTTCTAAACTGATTTAGCAATATAATTATTGAAAAATAGTTGCAAAATACAGTAAGAAAGGTATACATGAGTTTGATACTATTAATACAATGAAGAATAAAGATAATTTAAACAAAGTAATTAATATCATGCGAATTTTTTCGTTTGTCTTACTAGTTGTAGGTGGAGTTGGTTTATTAGCAAGTGCTTATCCGATTTTAAAAAGTGAGTTTGGTTTTGAAATCAAACAGCGGATTGAAGCTACCAATAATACGGATGTTGTCATTACCCAAGCACCGGATAAAACCACATTCGGTACGATTTTAGTCATTCCACCAGCACTTGGAGTTGAACCAATAAATACGACCAATTCTATTATTATCACCAAAATTGATGTCAATTCCCCAATTGTTTGGGATGTGGATGTGATGAATAACATAGCCTACAATAATGCTCTAAAAACTGGAGTTGCCCATGCCACAGATACCGCTTACCCATCAGATCGTGCAGGGAATACGTACTTGTTTGCGCATTCTACGCTAAATCCGTTGGATATTGAGCGTTATGCAGCGGAATTTACCCTTTTGCATCGACTCGAAATCAACGATAAAATTACCATTTATTATGAGGGAAAACGCTATGATTATTTAGTCATTAGCAAGGAAGTTGTAAATAAATTTAATACCGAACCGCTTACTCGGACACCAGATTTTCCAATGTTAACGCTTCAAACTTGTGATCCACCGGGAGTACCGTTGAATCGATTGATTATTACCGCCAAACTGGCTGCAGTCTATTAAATAATTTATGGGAATATATAGTTTAGAAATATCCGCTTTTTTTCTCTAATAAATCAGGTCGGTTTTCTTTAGTGAGTTTTTCAGCCACTTCTTGTCGCCAACGTTCAATCTCTTTATGATTACCGGATAGTAATACTTCCGGTACTTTATGTCCTTCAAATTCTTCTGGACGCGTATAAACCGGATGTTTTAAAATTCCTTTTGGCCCAAACTGAAATGTTTCATTATCATGTGATTGTTCATCACCTAATACTCCGGGAATATAGCGACTAATACTTTCTACCAAAGCCATCGCCGGAATTTCGCCACCCATTAAAATATAATCACCAATCGAAAGTCTCTCATCAACTAAATAATCAAATACCCGGTGATCGACATCTTCATAATGTCCACAAATTAAAATTAAATGATGTAATTCGGATAGTTTTTGACAAATTCGATAGTTATACCGGCGACCTTTTGGGGTAAGTAGAATTGTATGGGTAACATGTTTTTCCCCATTTTTCTTATTATATTTAGTTTTAATTTCATTAACCGCTTTAAAAATCGGTTCGGGTTTTAACACCATTCCCACTCCACCGCCGTAAGGTTCATCATCCGCTATTGAGTGTTTTCCGTCTGCCCAGTCGCGTAAATCGTAGATATTAATCACAACTCGACCATCTTTCTGAGCTCTTTTAATAATTGAGTCGGAAAAAACACTTTTAAACATTTGCGGAAACAAAGTAATAATACTAAAAGTTACCGTATGTTTTTCGAGTGGAGTTTCTAATTCTTCTTTAATGACCATAACTAGGCTATTATATCAGTAAAAACGTAAATTACCAGGGGTTTAACATGTATCCCTTATAATAAGAGATATGCTCAAAGATAAAAAGGTAACCCTACCTCAAGAAATAGAAGAAGATGGTTTAATTAATTCATCGCTTCGACCACAAGCAATTAAGCAATATTTCGGTCAGGAATCCATAAAATCAAATATCGAAATACTAATTAAAGCTGCCAAGTTGCGCAAAGAAGCACTCGAGCATATTTTATTGTATGGTCCTCCAGGATTAGGAAAGACAACCTTAGCGCATATCATCGGTAATGAAATCAAAGTAAATGTTCGTGTGACATCAGGTCCTGCACTTGAAAGACCAGGGGATTTAGCCTCAATTTTAAGTAATTTAGGCGACAAAGATATCCTATTTATTGATGAAATTCATCGAATTCCCAAAACCGTTGAAGAAACACTTTACCCAGCCATGGAAGACCATGCGCTCGATGTAATTATTGGTAAAGGACCATCCGCTCGGATTTTAAGATTGGATCTACCTCAGTTTACAATCATTGGCGCAACTACTCGGATTGGACTTTTAAGTAGCCCAATTCGTGACCGTTTTGGAGTTACTTTACGGATGGAATATTATACTAACGATGAATTAGCCCAAATTCTCACTCAATCCGCTAATAAATTAACAATTAAAGCACCAATAGAGGCAATTATAGAAATTGCTAAACGTGCCCGGAGTACACCCCGAATTGCCAATCGTATTTTAAAACGAGTCCGAGATTATGCTCAGGTCCATAATAATAATGTTATTAATCAGGAGATAGTTATTAAATGTTGCGAATTATTAGGAGTAGATAGTTTTGGATTGAATAATTTGGA
>CAZZFC010000190.1:0-2579 GCA_964653325.1 uncultured Candidatus Saccharibacteria bacterium
AAATAGTACCGACGACTGATTCGCCTTGTGCTAATTGCTTTACACTGTCACCTTCGGCAGCGAGCAAGTCATCCATTGTTGTGGCTTTTGCCATAAAGTTTTATTAATGAGCCTTGTGTGCCTTATTTATTTCATTGTGTAATGAAATGATAATAAGATACGTGAAGTCTCACTAAACTCCTTCCTTAAAATTAATATTTCTGAGGCACATATATAAATAAGTTACCTCAAGACTGTCATTTATTGTACCCCATATAGATATACAAGTCAAAGAGTACGGACTAAAGACCTCTTGCAGAATAAGCCGTATATCCAGAACATGATGATTTTTGTTCCAAATATGTCAAAACCGACAAAGCGTAACAGTGGTTACGTTGCGAAGGTTTTGATCCTATTCGAGGCAAAAATAACATGTTATGGGTTACGTGGTTATTTTGCAAGAGGTATTAATGTACGACGCGACATTAAATATGCCACTGACACAGAAACTAATAAATAAATAATTAAGTAATCACTATAAGCTAAATCAATGCCAGTTACTGGAAGACTATCGGATGGGATACTGTTGTTGACTGTAGTATTCAAAGATTCATCGGTGGTAGCTTTTTCTTCTTTAACCTTTTCCTTTTCGTCATTTTTTGCTAATTTATCAGCAGCTTGTTTTTTTTCAAATTCAGCAATTGCCTGGTCTTTTCGAGCTTGTTGTCCACGTTGGTTCAAAGTATAAACCGCTACACCTAAACCAACTGACAAAATAACACCAATAATTATATAGTTTGCGACCGAACCACCCTGATTTGTTCGTCGTTGTACAGATCCCATAAGCACCTCTATTTATACTAATAATTATACATTAATTTTATAATAAATGCAACTAATTTGCACTTACTCACTACATCGTGGACACTTCGACTCGTCGAATAGTTATGTTCAGTTTAGCACAAAACTCTTGTGGAGTAAGGTAGTTTAGAGCTTGATGTGGTCTAAAGAAGTGATAATCATTTAACCATTTAGTTATTTGTTGTTTTCTTTCATCTAATGTCATGGTGGTTTTATCTTCATCTAGACATTCTTGTTGTAGCTTGCCAATGACATTTTCAACGTGAGGTTTATCTTTGGGTGTGTGGGGACGAGCGAAATATTGAATGATGTTTTGGTCTTTTAAAAATTCATAGGCATGCTTATAGTTTTCACTACCATTGTCGTTAACTATACAAACATTGTCACCAAATGTATTAAGGACTGTTTCCAGGGCTAGTTTAGCTTGGTAGGACGACGATTGGTTAGCAACATGTATACAGGTTTGTTTAGTGAATATATCTACTGCTACGAAAGCATAATGTTTTCTACCACCAATGAAGATATGTTTCATATCAAACTCAACAACTTCAGATGGGGCTTTAGCTCGAAGATTATATGGTTTACGCAGTTTCCATATTTGTATAGCCCGCTTAGAGCGAATACGAGATTGTTGCATTGCAGCCCTAAAGTACAGTTTGTATTTTAAGATGATTCGACCAATAGTCGAATGTGAAAACGCTATACTAAAATCCCGTAGCAAAATAGTAGCTATTTTCTTTGATGAATAACTAGGATAATCAGTTCGAAGCTTACGAACTAGTTTTACTAATGAATAGCTATAGGTAGTTTGTCGTAATCTATGTGGTTTACGACTTCTGTTTTCTAAGCTACTTAAATTTCGTGGATTATAACGTTTGTACCATTTGTAAAAGTAGCTACGAGGAATAGCAAAGTGACGACAGGTTAAGCTGACATTATCAGTTTTGTTGAGATAATGCTCAATAATCCTAAGGCGATATTTAGCTTCACGTGATAGTGAAACTGGTTTTATGCGACTAAGCACTAAGTTATTTGGTAATATTGTACTGTAGATCGTAGACGAACCAACTTTGTTGGTCATACATCCCCCTTTATTTATTAGTTGTTCTCATCAACTATTCTAAACGAGTGATGTGTCTACGATCTGTTTGAGTACCGCCAGGTATACGAAATAACTAAAATAATGTTAAATAAAAATATAATTAAAAGATGTTTTCTGGAGCTGAGGGTGTTTCTTTGGTGATCTCACTGGGAATTGAACCCGGATTGCCAGGATGAGAACCTGGTGTCCTAACCGTTAGACGATGAGACCATGCTTGTGTTGTGGTATACAATAACTTATTATACGATAATTTAAACTTGTTTGGACAGTCTAGTGTCCTAGTCACCCATCGATTTCGTTGAAATCGTTCGCGGTCGAACCAGGGTTGAACCCTGGAAAACTTTGTTCGTCAAGTTTTTTAATTACTGATATGAGTTTTTTTGGTGTAATTTCTGCTTTTATCAGATAAGCATCAGCACGTTTTTGCATTGCTAGGCGTGATTCATCGTCTTGTTCAAAATTAGTTAGCACAATTACTCGTGAATTTGGAATTAGGTCTTCTTTATCACCGCGGAGTGCAGTAAGAATTTCAGTACCACGCTTTTCTGGTAGCATTATGTCAAGTAATATTACATCATATGTTTTATTGCGTGCAGCGATTAATCCGTCATTTCCATTAACCACCCAGTCAACTTCA
>CAZZFC010000191.1:0-2524 GCA_964653325.1 uncultured Candidatus Saccharibacteria bacterium
GGCAATCGTTTCTCGATTAAAGATCTGATACAGTGTTAATGGCGGGGTGGTGAGCCATGATTGACTATGGTTAAATTTCAAGATCATATTAAACGGTTCTCTGGCTTCGTATCGGATGGTTTTATTCTTTAGGGTAAGGTTCGATAGTACCAGCTTAACCAATTGCCTTCTTTTTTCGATTTCAGAACTTGCAAACTTATCGTAAGCCTGTTTAGTTATTTCCAGTAAGGTATTAGCGGTTTCATAATAGTTGTCTTCAGCGTTCTGAATCATGCCTATACTCGCATCGATTTCAGCGATTTTATCTCGGAAGGATTGATAATATCTGTCATATTCACTATCAGTAATACGCCTGTCGAAACGATCCATCTGTAAATTCTCTAATCTTTTAGTGTAAAGTTCATGCTCTTTAGTTAGTTGGTTATATTTCTGATCACGAAATTCCATTTTGCAAGCGTGATTATCCTTCAAACATTCATTGATTTCGTTATAAACAAAATCCGGCAATTTTAGACCTTCAAATACTTTTCCTAACTGTTTGGTAATTTCATCTTCACGGATCCAACCTGCACCATGTTTACCGTTGTATTGAGTACAGTGATAATAAACATGACCTTTGTGCTTTTCGGGAGTTATCGAACAACCGCAATCCTCGCATCGAATTAAACCTCTGTAATAATAGGGAAGTCCAGCAAATTTAAATCGTTTTTTGTTAAATCCAGTTTTAATGTTTTGTACCTGATCAAATAAAAGTTTACTAATCAGAGCAGGGTAGCGATGTGAATATAAAACACCCTTACATTGCATCTTTCCATAGTAAAAAGGTTCTTTTAGTGTTTTATCTACAAACCCTTTTGACCAGTTAACACCATAATCGTCTTTGATTTTCTTCCTTAGCAGTTCCATTGAATAAGCTTCCGTTGAATATAACTGAAATGCTTTTTCAACAACCTTTGATTCAAATTCATCAACAACAATATCTTTTTTATCATTGGGTAATGTAATGTTTTTATACCCGTAAGGCGGTCTTCCGATCCATTCACCTTTGCGTAATTTTTGTTCAAATGCTCGTTTTACATTGTCGCTAATCGCATCTGAATAGTATTTTGCTAAACCCAAACTGATACTAAAGTTAAATTTTTCAACTGCGGATAGTTGGCTATTGATAACCTGACCATCGGAAACAAAATGTAGTTCAACTTCATCTTTAAGAGCTTTCTCATAAAGAGTAGATACTCGCTTATCAAATATATTACGCGAAAGGCGATCAACTTTATCAAAACAAACAGCAACTTTCTCTTTCTGGTTTAAAACAAAATCAAGAATACTATCAAAATCGTTGCGTTGGTTTTTATAAGCACTTTCGTCAAAGCTAAAAGGTTCTAGAATTTCAAATCCTTTACTCTGACAATATTTCTCAAGTCTAAAGAGTTGAGCTGGTAGAGAGTTATTAGCTTCCTTTTGTTCTTCGGTTGATACTCGTGCGATTATTATTGCTTTCATTTATTATATTTTGTCAATTTCTTTCATTATTCGATCCGTTTCATTTAAAGTTACAATTACTTTTTGGTAATGTTCAATATCTTCATTAGTTAGCTGTCGATCTTTACGATCCTTGAGCCACTTTTGCGCCGGTTGATAGCCTCCAATATAAAAATTCCAAGCGATTTTAGGTACATTTCCAAAGTATTGGATATCGTTAATATATACATTCCCGTTTTTATAAATTGGCTTGTCTACAATATCAGAGCCAGATTCTGGATACGTGGTAACAAACTCATTTACCTTTGGAGATTCTAAAAGATGAAGTTTTCGTAACTCTCTGCCAAGTTCAATAAGTTTCTTGAATGAATCAGTATCTTTCGGGTATGACACTCTTGGGAAATCAATCTTTAAAAACTCTTTATACTTCTCACGATAGCTAGGGGAATGTAAAACAGCATAAATATAATCGAAAATATCTTCTGGAGTATGCATCCCAACGATTTCCTTTATTCTATTTACTATTTTAAGATTATAATTAGACGTTTTTATTCCATTTTCTGAATAAAGATAAAGCGGAAAAACATAACTAGTTTCTTTTGTTTGAGAAGATATTGTACACATGTCAATAAGATATTTACTAACAAAGATATGTTGAAAATTAAACGAACTTTGTTGTCTTGAAGTTATTAAACCCAAGTTTTCTCCAGTAATAAAATTTCCCATCAAATTCTTTCTAGAATCACCTCTGGGAATTATTTCTGCTATTTTATCTAATGGATAATATGTGAATCTGATGTCAAATGGTCTATAAAGTATAGGTTTAACCTCTGTAGTCTCACCTCCAATAAAAAACTTTCTTTTGTCAGCTAATTGCCAATCAGGAGTGTCATGAAAATTATATTTTGAGTGTATAAAAAAATCATCCTGTTCTTCCATGTCATGAAATAACTGTAAAACACTATTTTCCGAATAATGATTTTTTACTAATAGATTATCTTTTCTAAATTTAATACTGCTTCCTCCGATTAGAAACAATTCA
>CAZZFC010000192.1:0-2513 GCA_964653325.1 uncultured Candidatus Saccharibacteria bacterium
GATTTTAGGTTCGATTAAAATCAATCAGCGATTATATTCAATTCAACAATTCATCTCGCATTATGATTTTCAATGGGCAAACAAAGATGCATATGATCAGGTTTTAGATTGGTTAATTAAAAAAGATCAGATTTGTATTGAAAATCTATCTAAGTTCAAGAATTTAAAATACTTAGGGAAAATGAAGTTTAATGGAATTGATTCTTGGTTTAATCAAATTCAAAAAGCGATTTCAAAATCAAATCGGATAAATAAAACGCTTGGAGATGTTTTAATCAAAGATCGAATCAAAATTCAAAATGCTTTACGTACCATTGAAACCGCATCACCACAAACGGTTATTCATGGTGACTTGCAGATGAATAATATCTTGTTTGGTAAAGATGAATTTGAAGATCAGTTATTTGTGATTGATTGGACCCAACCACGAATCGGTTCAGTTTGTGTTGATTTAGCCCAACTGGTTGACCATGCGCCACTGGAGATACAAAATGATCTTGTCGAAAAATATCTGGGTAAAATTCCAATTGATAATTTCCAATCCAAATTTCATGCCGCGCAATTAATCCGCAATTTATGTTATTTAGCTTGGATGGCGTTGATGATCAATGAAAGGGAAGGCAGTAATATTATGCAAATTGAAATCAATCGGGTCAGTCAGCAATTAATTGAAGGATTAGCATGAAATACGTTGCTTATTGTGTTAAAGGATTAGAAGCGATTGTTGAAGCCGAGATTAAAGAAAAAATCCTGGATGCGCAGATCATTTTAAAGCAGGACAAATTAATTATTTTTTCGTCAAATTCAGATTTAGAATCACTCACTAAACTTCGAACCGTTGATGATTTACAGATATTGTTAGTTAATACACAACCTGAAAGTTTATTATTTGTTCAGTTAAATGATTTACATCTAGATGAAGTTACTAATCAGATCAAACGATTCCGAGAGATTAGAAATTCATTTTCCATCACAACTTCAATTGCGAAATCCAAAATTGATGATTCGGCCGTAGTCGAATATGTAAAAAAATTGTTGACAGAAGAAGGTTTCATTTTTGATGAAACGAGTCGCACCAACCTAGACTTCCGAATATTTTTAAACAATAGTATCGGAATTATTTCTTTGCGAATTACCAAAGAACCATTAGCAAAAAGATCTTATCAAACTAGTAGTTACCTAGGTGCACTTAAGCCAACGATTGCATCAGCTATGGTTGAATTGGTCAAAACAACGATTCCCAATAAAGGTCGAATAGTTGATAGCTTTAGTGGTAGTGGCACAATTTTAGCTGAAACTTATCTTGCTGGGTATGAAGTATATGGCGGAGATATTAACCCGGATGCAGTGAAGATAACTACGAATAGCTTAAATCAATTAGGGATGAATTCATCGGGTGCAGTCAAACTCCAAAACGCAATCAAAACCAGTTGGCCATCGAAATATTTTGACGCTGCAATTTCAAACTTACCATGGGACAAGCAACATGAAGTTGATCGTATTACCGATTTATACGTGGGAGCTTTAAAGGAATATCACCGGATTTTAAAAGATCAATTCGCTTTATGTATTATCTGCCATAAACCCGAGCTTTTAATTAAACATATCAAAGTTATTTTTGGAAAAGTAAAAATTCAACAATATAAACTTGGAATTTTAGGCCAAACGCCAACGATTGTTTTGGTTAAATTTTGCCAACAAAATAATCTTTAGTTAAATATCATTCATTATTATATTGCGAATAAACCAAGGAGAAATGGATTCCTCACATTTGTTCGAAATGACAATAAGCTTGATGTGTCATTCCGATCCGCCCTGGGCGGAGAGAAATCCCTTTGTATTGTGTATCCATTTCCAATAAGAACCTACTAAATCTTCCAGTATTTTATCTGACCTACACAAAGAAAGATTACAAATAATGTTGAGACAAAAAGAGCCGTAAATTCTGTGAAAAAGTATCCAAGATCAATAAGCAAATTATTCCCACTGATTCTTAAAGTAAATCCAATCACAAATAACACCAATGGAATCACAAATAATCGGATATAACGTTGATTTAAGTTAAATTGTTTGGATACATCTAAAATTAATTTCCCAAATAATCCCAAAACAATAATTTCGGTTGTGATAAATCCGATGATCATATTTTTCGATCATAGCACATTAAAATTCTATTATCTTATATTTATTTAAATGACTGCGAAATAATAATTGGAATTTGTTTATCTAAAATACTCGGTAAAATTTGATCCTTATTTATATTTGGTAAATGATATTCATAAATTGATTTTGCCGCTTTAATTTTATGTTCAGTCGTAACTTTATTAATTTTATTATCTAAAAGTCCTTTGAAAACTCCAGGATAGGCGAGGGCATTATTAATTTGATTATTAAAGTCACTACGTCCGGTGGCCACAATACTGGCGCCGGCTGAATACGCAACATCCGGCATAATTTCGGGAGTTGGATTAGCAAGAGCAAAAATTATTGGATCGGGATTCATTTTGCGAATT
>CAZZFC010000193.1:0-2510 GCA_964653325.1 uncultured Candidatus Saccharibacteria bacterium
CCAGTTAAAATCATCGAAATGTTTGATTTAATGACTTCATTATTCCGCCAGGAAGGTCGTTACGAGAGTGGGAACATGGCAATCTTAAACGCCAGTCACCCGGATATATTTAATTTTATTACCGCCAAACAAAAAGATGGATATTTAGCTAAAACCAATATTTCGGTTGGTGTAACTGATGAGTTTATGCGTTCGGCAATTGATAACCGGAATTGGGATTTGATTAATCCTCGAAATGGAAAAGTTGTAAATACGGTTAAAGCCCGATCAATCTTAGAGCTTATGTCACGATTAGCGTGGCAAACTGGCGATCCGGGGTTAATCAATTTATCGGCAATTAACAAAAAGACTCCATTTGGAAATCCATTAGTTGAAAAACATGGCATGATTGAAGCAACTAACCCGTGTGGTGAAGTTCCACTTTATCCTTATGAATCGTGTAATTTAGGTTATGTTAATTTTACTAAGTTCATCGCAAATGGAGAGTTCGATTTTAAGCGTTTTCGTGAGGTAATTAAAGTTGCAACTAGACTTATGGATAATGTAATTGATGTATCAGTTTTTCCGGTTAAAGAAGTAACCGATTCCGTAAAAGCCCATCGTCGTCTGGGAATTGGGTGCGTGGGTTGGGCCGAAGCATTAGTCAAATTAAATATTGCATATGATAGTAATGTGGCAATTGAATTAGCGGAAAAAGTTACCAAGTGTATGTATGAAAGTGCATTTGAAGCGTCATGCGAAATTGCCAAAGAAAAAGGAACATTTCCTTTAATTAGAGATTCGATTTGGAAAGATAAAAAAGTTCAACCACGCAATGTCGCGGTACTTTCGTTTGCGCCAAGTAGCGGCAATGCCGTAATCTGTGAAACATCATTTGCGATTGAACCATTTTTTGCGTTAGCATATGAGCAGAATGTTTTAGGTGGAGTTAGACTTAAAACTGTAAACCCACTACTCATTGAGAAGTTGAAAGAGAAGGGTTTATATAATGATGATTTAATCCAAAAGATTGTTGATAATCATGGCAGTATTCAAAACATTAACGAAATCCCAGATGATATTAAACGAATCTTTAAAGTTGCCCATGATATTAGTTGGCAAAACCACATAAAAATGCAAGCCGCGTTTCAAAAATGGACCGATAATGCCATCACGAAAACAATTAATATGCCAGGAAATGCCACGCCTCAGGATGTTTATGAGGCTTATGTGATGGCGTGGAAGTTGGGTTGTAAGGGTTTAACCGTTTATCGCGATAACTCAAAATCCGAACAAGTCTTTAACTTTGGTGGAAATAACAATGGTAATGCACCACTCACCAAATGTCCGGACTGTCATGAAGAACTAGTCAGAGGAAAAAATTGTTTAAAATGTAAAAAATGCGGATTTTCCGTGTGTGAAAGATAATCAATGGACGATAATATTAAGTTATTTGTTGCGACAAAGGCATTTGTTACTTATCAAGGGAAAGTATTAATTTTACGTGAATCTTCAAAATATGCTGATGGATCAAATGTGGGTAAATATGATGTAGTTGGTGGTCGAGTTAAACCCGGTCAAAAATTTGATGAAAGTCTTAAGCGTGAAGTCGCCGAAGAAACCGGCCTTACAGTTGAAATAGGAAAACCTTTCTATGTAGGTGAATGGAGGCCGATTGTAAATGGAGAGCAGTGGCAAATTATTGGGGTATTTTTTGAATGTAAGACTGATTCAGATACCGTTAATTTAAGTGAAGATCATGATAATTATCAATGGATTGATCCAAATAGATTTAAAGATTATCCACTTATTGATAATTTACAAAAGGCTTTTAAAGCTTATCTTAAGAACAATTATTAATTATCTAAACCTGGGACCGGGAATTCAAGAGCGAAAGTTTTAACTTCATTGGCAACTTGATCAAATTGTGTATTTGGTTGTTGTAAGAATGTTTTAAATTCTTCAAAGTTTTTCGGTGCATCCTTAATCAGTTCCATAGTTTGATTAATCCAATTGGCTATTTTGTTCATATCATCTTCTTTCATGCCACGGGAGGTTATGGCTGGAGTTCCTAATCGAAGACCGGTTGGATTAAACGGTGAACCTTGTTCACGCGGATGGGTATTGGCATTCACTATAATATTTACCTTTTCTAATGCAAAGGCAAAGTTTTTCCCTTTACAATTTTTGTTTGATAAGTCAATCAATACTAGGTGTTTATCCGTTCCACCAGAAACGATTCGAAATCCGTAATTCGATAATTTCTCAGCTAGTCGTTTGGAATTTAATAAAATTTGTTTGGCATACTGCGTAAAGGAGGATTGGTTTGCTTCATATAAACACGCGGCAATACCAGCAATACTATGATTCATCGGACCACCTTGTAGGCCTGGGAAAACCGCCTTATCAATTTTTGTATTCAATCCAATTTTAGAGTGATATGTTTGATTATCTTCACGACGAGAAAAAATTAGTGCACCAATTGGACCACGTAAAGTTTTTCGAGTTGTCATCGTCACCACATCGGCATA